>CAYGMA010000122.1:0-3663 GCA_964351045.1 uncultured Holosporaceae bacterium
CCGCCCATCAAGCATATCACCTAAAAAAGAAGAAATAAGAAAGGGCCGATTTAATCGGCCTTCTCTTCCATATCCCCCTACTCTTTTAAACCAGCCACTCAGAAGATCTAAAGAAATTTCTTTACAATTTCAAATTCCTCTTGTTAGACTGATTGTAAACAACTAACAGGAAAAGCTTATGAAAAAAACATTAATCACAATCACGAGTGTTCTCGCTCTTTTCTCTTTTGAGGGCGTTTGTAAAGGAAATAATTCTAGTGCAGACACAAGAAGGAACTTCGCGCAAAACCTTCATAATATGGAGCATAACGCTTATCATGACTATTTGGGGAAGAAGGGTAAGACCAATACACTGCACCACATAATTAAAACAAGGCTTCTTGCAAAAGAAGGATCTTGCCATTCACAGTTAGTTAACCTTCTCAAAGCAGAAAGAAAAACTGTTAATAACGCTAGAAATTTTAACAACCAACTTGAAAGAGATGTAATAAACAGGTTATCTAATACACAAAAAGATGTAGAAAAATGTATAGATGACACATTTGCAGCAGCTAAAAAACTATACGCAACTGTAACAGCTGATTTAAACGTGAACAGCATAGCTAAATTAGAGAAAAAAGACGCTATCAAACGAATTTAAATCTTATACAACCTATTTTAAACCATACCTAAAAGCCCCGATTGGGGCTTTTTTCATAGTGGTAGCAATTAAAGTATGAAGAGAAACTCACACCCATAAAAGTAAGTCGTGGAATCATCTTCACTAAAACCACAAACAAAATCTTGTCAAATCCGAAAGACCGCGCTATTATCCAGGAAAATTCATTAAAGGTATTTCATGGCCCGCGTTACTGTTGAAGATTGTATTGATAAAGTTTCCAATCGTTTTGATCTTGTGATCCTCTCTGCAGAGCGTGTACGAGAAATTCTATCTGGAGATCCATGCAAGATCACACGCGACAACGATAAGATGACTGTTCTAGCCTTACGTGAAATTGCTGGAAATCATGTAGAGCCAGAAGAGCTTCGTGAGAACCTTATTCGAAGCAATCAAAAAATCACCCCCATCGCTGACGATGAAGAAATGCTAGATTTCATTTCAGAAGAGCAAAGCTGGGTGTCTGATCCAGAAAGCGAAGAAATGGCCGAAGAAATTCAAGAAGACGGTCTTCACATGGAAGATGAAGAAGATCTTGAAGAAGAAGCGGAAATTTCGCCTGAGTCTGAAGAAGAAGAAACTGAAGAATAATCTCTTTCAGAGTTTCTCCCAAAAACGCAACATCTAATCTCGACACAACACCTTAAGGTCACCTTAGTTTCTCATACTGCGTTACCATACGGTAATTTTCTCGGGGTCCTTCCACAAAATACGTTAAGGAAAACTGTGTTGGTGACTTAAAATCATAGGTTGCTGTGTAGTAATCTTTCGAGCACCAATGATCTCCAAACGCCTGTGTTTCTGAGAAGGCAAGGTGATAAAAAAGCCGACCATCTAAAAACCGTTTTGTCAGCTGGTTCGTCACTGCATCATAACAATACAAATAGTTTTGATACGCTTCAAACGTCTTATCTTCTCCCTCTTTTCTCATTTTTATATCTTCATGATATAAAAGAGCTGATTCTTGATCTGGTGCAACACAAAAAACAGCTTGTCCGTCCGCATAAAAACGCTCACCAGACAGCGTCTGATAAACAGACCGGCTCAAGCGCCACTCACCCAAAAAGGAAGAATAAATTTCTTTTACTGTCTTCATGCGCTGCATCCTAAACTATTCCTCCGGAACAAAGCAAATCAAAACCTGATCCGCTCCTTTTCGTTCATAAGAAGTCGAGACAAACGTTTCATTCCCGCCTTCTTGCCCATACACTTTAAGAGAGCAGAACCCTTTTGTCAGCGCCTCCCCTAAAGAAAAATAACTCTCCAAAGAAGCTGGATCATAAAAATCAGCGGTATACTGTTCCATCTTCAAACGATTTGGAGGCCTCACCCCCGATATGCTCATCAGCTCAGACACTTGCCGCAAGTAGGGATGTGTTTCTCCTTCCTGATAAAAGGGACTCACAAAAAGAGGCTCCATTTCCTCCAAGGACTTCTCTGGAGCATATAATCCTCCAACAGAATAAAAGCTTAAATGATTGGGAATACCCTTTTCAACATTCTTAAAAGAACCATCTGGTTGCAGCTCTGTCACCAACATTGCCAATCCTTGATAAATCCGAGGGAACTCTTTTGTATAAAGCGCCTTTCCCATCTCTTTAAGTTTAAAAGTTTGGGCCTGATTTCCTTTCAAAGTCCCTTGTTGGCCTTGCTCATCAATAAAGAATCCCTCTCCGTCATAGAGCAAGTCAATGGATTCAACGCCAGAAACACCTAAATACCCCTGTTCAGAAAAAGGAACCAGATCAACTAAGCGCCTACACCCGCAAGACCGTTGATCCAAAACCATGTCCAACTGCATCCTCAAATCCACTTTTCGAGGCACCATCCGGCACACCAAAGAAATCTCCCGGGGAAACGAATTCATTTTCACTGTTTCCTCTGCTGTTGTTAGCATCACCATTTTATGTGTTCGAACATCTTCAACAAAAGGCTCAAACCCAAGCCTCATTTCATACAAATATGTCATCGTTTATTTTCTCCTTATTTTAAAAACAAAAAAGGGCCCCAAAAGGCCCTTCTTCAACGTTATGTTTGTTATTTTTTAGCTAATAAATATTCCCATACTCTTCCTCTAATCCTTGAGCTCGCTCACCCACCTTCCGGACTTTTTGTATAATCTTCATTAAAGCCCCGTGATGCGCTTGAAGGCCCTCCTCTATCAAAGAGTCGTCCTCTTGACTCATTTCATCTACATTTTTTCGAGCCCCCTGCTCTTTATACGTTTTCAAACGCATCAAAAACTTTTCAGCTTGCTCATTGGCATCATTGTATCTGTCTTCAGAGTCGTAAATCCTTGCTAGTCCATAGTAAGGATACATATAGTCTGGATTATGATTTATGGCCCTCTTAAAATACTTTTTTGCTTCTTTAGATCTATCTTTTTTGTCCCAACACTGGCTTTCCTGAGTGCGCCTTCTTAAAACAAGACGCCCAATAGCACATGCTGCATGGGCAGAAAAAAGACCCATACCTCTATCCTGACTTAAAAGGCCTAGCGCACGAGAGTAAGCTCTAAAAGCATATTCTCCTGTTAATACAAGGCTATCTTCACACCTTTCACAAGATTGTTTTGTATTTTCTGCAAGAAAACTACACTCAAACCCTTCTGCCATGGCTAAGTGCCAAAGCCCAAGATCCCTTTTACCTTTACTTTTACCATAAAACCCCATCAACTCTTCGAAAGAAAAACCTCTCAACTGCTTAAAAAGCTCCATGGGAAATTCTGTTTTCCCAGGAAAATTAAGACATCTTCTTCCTCTTGGAGGAGAATCAAACACACTCCTTAAAGAGTCCGAAGAACTTATTCGAGACAAAGGAACTGATTCACTTTCTGAAGAGGTGCTCCCAAATGCACTTCTTAAGTGATCCACCGTCCACGGAGCATCTAGAAGAAGTCTCTCTTCATACTCTCTATAAAAACCAGTCACCTGCTCTCTTGTGCGATAATTTTTTTCATAACTATCCTTATGATCGCCTGTTAGAAATTTTTCTTTTCCTATTCT
>CAYGMA010000123.1:0-2660 GCA_964351045.1 uncultured Holosporaceae bacterium
GACTACTGAGCTAACGCACTTTTTTGACTGGACTCCGCGATCAAGTCGCGGAGCGTTGGGGGGGATGTTGTTACATAGAGAAAAAGAAAGCATCAGGGCGTGAAGAAAGAAGCTCTCATTTTTTCTGTTTCACTTTTGTTGTCTGGACTTTGGTGTCAAGCATTGGAGCCTCAGAATTAGAGGAAGAGAGTGCAGTGGTGCCTTCTTTTTCCATCTTTTCTGCTTTTTCCATTTTTTCTGTACCCGCTTCCTCATTGACAGAGGGGCTTATCGTGTTTGTTATGGGACCAGTGCACTCTTTATTTGGAACTCTTTTCCAAGAATCATAGCCTTTTGCATTGTGTTCCTCACACCGAAAATCTTTAACAAACTTAAATTTTTTAGGTTTATTAATAGATTGGGTCCTGGGAACATACACATAATATAATGGACTTCCATCTGAGCACTGCCTGCTGTAACAAGCCGCTAAAGCGTTCTCATAGACCCCCAACAATAACAAAATACTTAAAATAAAGGCTTTTTTCATTTTATGCCCTCCCACGATTGTAACAAATTTATTTATTATTCTTTAAGTATAGCAACAGCAAGACCAATAAGTCAAAAAAATACGGGGAAATTTTTTGGGGATAGCCGATATTTTTTTAACGACCGCATATATTTGACCTTCTATCACAAGGTATCTTATAGGGAGGGGTTAAGAAGACTGTTTGCCTAAAACAGTGTTGAGGCTCTCTTTGAAGAGCGGATCACCATTTGGAAGGTGAAGGTCTTTGTGTGCGTTTTCTTCTGGCAGAAAGGCAGAAAGGGTGCAGGTGTTTTTTTCCACCTTTAAAAAACCATGGCCAATGGCGATGCTTTTGTTTTGCGGCATGATATGAATGGTTCCATGCGCAAGACCAATGACCATGGTTGCATGATGAGGAAGAATTTCCACAGGTCCTGCTTGCCCTGGAACGAGAAGTTTTGTGACGTTTTCATACGCTGTCTTTTTCGTTGGGTTTGTCAGAACAAGTGTTAGGGCGTCACTCATGCAGAAACACTTTCTTTAATTTTCTTTGCTTTCTCAACCGCTTCGTCAATGGAGCCTACCATGTAAAAAGCAGATTCTGGTAAGTCGTCGTATTTCCCTTCTAGAATCCCTTTAAATCCTTGAATGGTTTCACTAAGAGAAACAAACTTTCCTTTCATGCCTGTGAAGACCTCTGCAACGTGGAATGGTTGAGAGAAGAAGCGTTGGATTTTTCGGGCACGAGAAACAGTTAGCTTATCTTCTTCTGAAAGCTCATCAATTCCTAAGATGGCAATGATGTCTTGCAGGGATTTATACGTTTGCAGAACGGTTTGCACATCACGCGCAACTTTATAATGCTCGGCGCCGACAATGTCTGGATCCAAAATACGAGATGTTGAGTCAAGCGGATCTACAGCAGGGTAAATCCCCAATTCAGCAATCTGACGGCTTAATACAGTGGTTGCATCTAAGTGAGAGAAAGAGGCTGCAGGAGCCGGATCGGTTAAGTCATCTGCGGGCACATAAACGGCCTGCACACTGGTGATAGAGCCACGTTGTGTTGTTGTGATGCGTTCTTGTAGTTCCCCCATCTCTGTGGCCAAGGTTGGTTGATATCCAACGGCAGATGGAATACGGCCTAAGAGGGCAGAAATTTCAGATCCTGCTTGTGAAAACCGGAAAATGTTATCAACAAATAACAGAACGTCTTGGCCTTCTTGATCTCGGAAATGCTCTGCAACAGTGAGGCCTGTTAATGCAACACGTGCCCGGGCGCCAGGAGGTTCATTCATCTGACCATACACAAGAGCAGCTTTTGAATTGGGCCCTTCAATATCGATCACGCCGGAATCAATCATTTCATGATATAAATCGTTTCCTTCTCGGGTTCTTTCTCCAACTCCGGCGAAAACAGAATATCCACCATGGGCTTTTGCGATGTTGTTAATCACTTCCATGATCAAAACAGTTTTTCCAACGCCTGCCCCTCCGAACAAGCCGACTTTCCCACCGCGTAGGTAGGGTGCTAACAGATCGACGACTTTAATACCGGTTGTTAACACTTGGGTTTCTGTGGACTGGCTGGTGAACAAAGGTGCCGGTTTATGAATCACATCGTGGTGTTTTGATTTAATGGGGCCGCGCTCATCGATGGGCTCTCCAATCACGTTCATGATGCGCCCTAGGGTCGCTTTTCCAACGGGGATGCTGATGGGTGCGCCTGTATCAAGTACTTCTAAATCGCGCTGTAACCCTTCTGTGGCATGCATGGAAATGGTTCTGACAATGCTGTTTCCCAAGTGCATAGCAACTTCTAGCGTGAGGGTATGATCCTCTAGTTGAACAGTTAATGCATTGGAAATGGCGGGCAATCCTTCTGAGAATTTTACATCAACAACAGGGCCAATGACTTGGTGAATGGTTCCGACATTTTGTTTTTGTGTTTTTTTCTGAGTCATGTGTTCCTCTATAGTGCTTCTGCGCCAGAGATGATTTCAATCAACTCGCGTGTGATATAGGCTTGGCGCGTTCGGTTATAGTCTATGTTTAATTGCCGAATCATATCATCAGCATTTTTGGTGGCGTTTTCCATGGCAACCATGCGGGTGCTTTCTTCCGAGGCTTTGCTTTCCATGAGCCCCATGAGCAC
>CAYGMA010000123.1:2670-3663 GCA_964351045.1 uncultured Holosporaceae bacterium
GCTTCATTAAAGACAAAAGCAGTTCTTCTGGGCCCGGTTCAACGCCAAAAACAGGGGGCGTGGTTTCTTTTTCATCAGGGGTTTCTTCTTCAGAGAAGGGAAACAGTTGGATGGATTTTGGTGTAAATGACAGAGCAGAATCATGCTGTGCATACAGAAGCGTGCAGGCATCATAGGTTGTTTGATCAAAAAGCTTTTGAAGATACACCGCTAAAACCGCTGCTTGTGTTTCAATGTTTTTATAATCTATGGGACAAGACCATGTTTTTTTGAGCCCTGTTAAGGTGTGTGTTGCAGAAAAAAGCCGAGGCCCTAAACAGAGTAGAGATACCGTTTCTCCTTTAGATGTGTGGGTTTGTATGGCGCTTTGGATGTATGCAAGGATGCGGGCGTTGAAACTGCCACAAAGACCACGACTTGATCCCAGAGCAATAAGAAGATGGTTTTGAGGGTTTGTGCGTCCTTTAATAAGAGCTGGTGCAGAAACCTCTAACGGAAGTTCTGGGAGAGTGAATTTGATGCACTCAGACAGGTTTTGATGCAGGGCGCGTAAAGGACTTAGCCGCTCTTGATAGCGGCGATAGTAAGACGTTGCCACCATCTTCATTGCAGAGGTGATCTTACGTGTTGAGGTAACGCTGTGTATGCGTTGTTTAAGCGCTTTGAGGCTGGGCATGGGCGGTTAAAAACTTTTCAACATGGGTTTTGACAAATTGATGAAGCTGTTCTTTTAAGGTGTCAGACAATGCGCCTTCTTCTTCAATTTCTTTTACTATTTTATGCTCTTTTTGGGCTTCTTCTAAAATGTAGGCTAAGAAAGCATTTACATTTTTAACTTCGAGGCCATCTAAATAACCTTCAACACCTGCAAAAATACTGACGACTTCCTCTGCAAGGGTGAGAGGGTGGTATTGGCGTTGCTTTAACAGTTCTACCAAGCGATCCCCTCGATCAAGGAGCTTTTTAGTGGCTGGGTCTAAGTCGGAGGCAAAC
>CAYGMA010000124.1:0-3661 GCA_964351045.1 uncultured Holosporaceae bacterium
CAGGAACAACGCGTCCAATGAGCTTTTCTGTGAAATTACCAGGGGTTGCCATGAGGAGGGGGATAGATCCTGAGAATCCGCCATGCCAAACCATAAACCCACTGTAAGCAGTGGCAACCATTAATCTAAAATTGACAGACGGCATAACAGCGACAACTTTCCGGCAGAAAATAGCCGCAACAACAAGGCCAAAGCCCCAGTTAAATAAGCACCCGGTAAGACCTAAAATGGACGTTGCAACAACAGCCTGCCTGGAGCTGGTGAGTTGTTGAGCAAGTCTCGTGAGGAGTTTATCAACAGGAGGAGAGGAAGCCAAGGCATAGCCACCAATGAGAATCATGGCCATTTGCATGGTGAAAACACTGAGTTGCCAGAATTCATTTCCCCAGTAAGTAACAATGTTTGCAGGGGTTGAATTCGTGAGCCCTAAGGTGAGGATAAAGATCGTAAAAGTGAGGAGTAAGGCAACAATGAAAGGGTCTGGTGTATAGCGTCTTAGGAGTTTATCGCATCCCTGGGCAAGTGATTTAACCATGTTTTGATAACCTTGGTTGTTAAAACGAAGGAAGCATGCCACAAAAAAAAGTCTTCTGCAAGATAGCTTGTTCACAGGAAAGAAAAAGGCTCAGGAATTTCTGTAATAATTTTTTGTTGTTTGCGTGGAGTCTTTGAGCGATAGTGCAGAGATGACAAATTTTTTTACGACGCTCTTTCAAAAAAAATTAACAAAGCCATCTGTTTGGGTGCTTGTTTTAGTTATTGGGTTGTTCCGGTTGGCGGACACATCCTCTTTGGTGGCTTTGCCGCAGATAAGCCGTGATTTTGGTGTTTCGGCAAATGTTGCGCAGCTTTCGGTTACTGTCTATTTAAGTGCTATTTGTTTCATGTTGATTTTTTGGGGGCCTCTTATCGATCGATTTGGCAGGCGCCCTTGTTTTTTAACTGCAGGGTATATTTTTTTGATAGGGACGCTTTTATGCTTGTTTTCATGGACATATGAAAGTTTCTTTTTAGGACGTTTTTTGCAAGGCATTGGTTCAAGTAATGGCTCTGTTCTTGTTCAGACGATGATTCGAGACGTGTACCATAAAGATGAAAGAGGGAAGGCGTATTCTACGTTAGGGATGTTTATTCCATTGGCGCCCGCATTGGGCCCTCTTTTAGGAGGCGTGATCGATGAATTTTTTCATTGGAGGGCCATCTTTTTTGTGACCATTCTTTTAAATGGCGGATTTATTGGATATTACTTTTTAAGAGTGAGGGAGACGCAAAATAAGAATTCTCCAAAAGCAGATATTAAAGCCACCATGCTGGTGCGTCTTTTAGCAAAAGACCATGTGTTTCTAGGATGCGCGCTTTTGATGGGAACTGTGTTTGCAGCCTCTGCTGTTAATTCGGCAGAGGGGAGCTTTCTTTTTATTGGTTTGTTTGGATTAACGCCGGGTCAATACGGCGTTACGGCTGGCTTGATTGCGTTTTCATTTGGTTTAGGGGGATTTGTTTCTAAACAGCTTTTGAAAGCCCATTATACCCCTGATAAAGTCATTAGCCTTGGCGTTAAGGCGCTTTTTTCGTTGGGATGTTTTTATGTAATTCTTGCAGGGGTGCGTTTGACAGCGCCTGGCTTAGACCTTTTTGGCTTTTTAATGAACGTTTTTTTGATCTGCAGCATGACATTATCAGCAGGTATGATTGGCCCGAACACGTTTATAAAGGTCTCTGACTTGCATCCAAAAAGCGCTGGAACAGTTTCAGCAGTGTTTACCTTCATTTACTTTATGTATGGAAATTTGTTTTCTGCTGTGATGAGTGCGGCGCACTCTGGAACGCAATACGCTTTGCCGATGGTGCTTTTCTTCATTGCCTTTCTATCAACGCTTATCTATTTTTTCTTGGTTCGTGGAAAAAAAGAAGGGTAGAGAATCTGGTGCCGCCGGGGAGGATTGAACTCCCGGCCTCACCCTTACCAAGGGTGCGCTCTACCACTGAGCTACGGCGGCAAGATGCTCCAAAAAATGCCATAACTTATGGGATCTGGCAAGTGTTTATGTTTTTTCTATCCTTAAAACAGAAAGATTGACAGCAGAGCGGATTTTTCACAGACTGCACGTAAAAAGTTTTCGGCCGATGTTAACACCAAAGCAACTTACTCTTCTTCAGTTTATGTCTAAGTATTTAGCACAAAATGGCGTGATTCCAAGCTATGATGAAATGCGGCTTGCTTTGGGATTAAAATCTAAATCTGGAATTGCGGCGTTGATTCAGGAGCTTGAGCGGAAAGGGTATGTGCGAAAAGTTGTGAATAAAGCGCGTGCTTTAGAGATTTTGAAATTCCCAGAAGAGACTAACGCTCCAAAAGAATATGTGGGAGACAATGTCCTTGAAGGAGGGGATGTTTCTCATATGTTAGGCATTGATGCGCGTCAGCCGTCTTCAGCTTATATCACGGTTCATGGGAATATTGCGGCAGGGCTTCCTTTAGAAGTTTTTGAACGAGGGGATGAAAAAATTGAACTTCCTCAAAGCTTGCTGGGAGGGAGCCGGTCAGTAGAAGATTATTTTGCCTTGCGCATTGTAGGAAGTTCCATGGTTGAAGCGGGTATTATAGATGGGGATATTGTTGTTCTTTTAAAAACAAACACGGCTAAGCCAGGGGAGATTGTGGCAGCTTTGATTGATCATGATGAAGTGACGTTAAAGCGGTTTCATGTGCATCAAGAAAACATCGTTTTAGAGCCGGCAAACAAGGATTTTATCCCACAAGAATACGCTATAGAGCGCGTAAAAATTTTGGGCCGATTGGCGCATTTAATTCGGAAATATAATTAATTTAAGGTCTAAGATTTATTAGGTATCTTCCTTGTATTTCAAGTTTATATGGCATTAATTGATCGGAGTGCTTCCGCTTGCTGTGCAGCTTGAATGCTTGTGACATCTACGTTTCTTGACAGCGCTTTTGCATTATACGGATCAGCAGAGACGACTCTCATTTGTTGGGCTTGTTGCTGTGTTTTAGGGATTTCTGACCAAAGGGGTTGATTCTGACTCTTTTTAATTTCTTTGGCAAAGGAGTGCAATTTCTTTTCTTTTTTTAGAGCAGGTGGAAAAGCTGCGAACTTAGGATGAGATTGGGTGTTTTCCATAGGGGGCGCAGGAGATTCTTTTTTGTGTGTTTTTGCATCGTCTGATAAATCGGCTTGCGCCATGAAAAGCTGCTGATTCAAAATAGAAAGCTTTTGACCTAACGTTGCAATTTGTTCTCCTGTGCTTGCTTGGGCAATTTCCCTTTTGAGAGAGTGTATTTTTTGGGTGAGCTCCGCAATGAATTGAGAAAGTTTTTGCGGGTATAAGTTCAAAGAATATTTTTGTGCTTGTCCTTTTAAGGCGTGGCGGTAGTTACGGTCAATAATACGAGGAGGCTTTGGTTGTTGCCCCAAGGCCATGAGGCGGCTCTTTAATTTTTTTTCCTCGCGCTCTAATTGAGAAATTTTTTGGCCTAACTCTTTGACGCGTTCTCCATTACCTTCATTGAGGATTTTTTCACGTAAAAAGAAAATCTGGTTATACACCGTTTGCAGCTGTTCATCTAAGATGCTTATGTAAACAGGGTCTTTTGAGAAGGAGTCTTGCTCAAAGAGGTTTTTTTCCTTCTTTTGCTTGT
>CAYGMA010000125.1:0-3619 GCA_964351045.1 uncultured Holosporaceae bacterium
GCTCTATTTTCTGCATCAGCTTCGTTCCAATTCCTTGCCCCTGAAAACACTTATCAACAGCCATCGTGCGCAAAATTACCGTTTCAGCCCCGCGCCACTCAATCTGACCCGCTGCAACAACGTGCGTCCCCTTAACAAAAACAAGATGCTTATTGGCCGGATCTGTCATACTAGGATGATTGGGATCATACTCAACCCCAGATGGCTTAAACAAAAGCGTTCGACGCAACTGGTGATACGCGTCCCATTCTTCTTTTTGTGTGCAGCGCCTCAAACAAAACCCACCAAATCCTTGTTTGTTCAGCACCTCACAAATAAACGCATTTTTATGCAAGTTATAGGTGCTCACCCCTGTGCCCGTTCTCCCTTTCACAGGAACCAACGCTGCCCCTTCTTTCTTCAAGGTGGCATAGCGCGCTCTCAATTCCGCATCCTCTCGTAGCGCGTCTCGAAACAAAAGATTTAGCTCAATCTCAGCACTTCCCTCTAAATGCACATGGAGATGCACCTCATACGGTTCTTTCTTGCCATAAAGCCGCCGCATGGGCAGATTATACTCACCCTTATAGCGATACCAAATTTCAGCCAGCGACTCATCCAAATCAGCAAGATCCGTAACCACTGCGATGCAATCGATAAGAGGTTTCGCCTCCAACCCTGGAACCGATGTTGACCCCACATGATGCATGGCAACACAATTTCCCCCCAACGCACGCTGCACACACTCTTTCTCTTGCTGAAACAGCTCTGGCCAAATCGGGTCATAGGGTGCAACAACAATCTGCTTTTTTTCTTGAGAGGTCACACCAACGGTTTTCCATATTTATTTTCTCCTGAAGTCCCTTTTTTAATAAGGCAATAAAAGAAAAAACCTAAAAAAGTTAAAAGCGAAAGAGGAATGAGAATTAATATACAAGCTAGCAAAATAGGGGGAAAATTTAATACTTCAGCCGTCTCAGCCAAGGGAAATTTTAATATGTAACCATTGAAAATGAATCTGAAAAATTCGTTTAGAGTTGCACGAGGGAAAAGCGCCAAAAAGAAGTTAATCAAAAGATCAAGAAGCATCAAAAAGAACAAATAAGATACAAAAAACAGAACTACCCACCATCCAGAACGACCTATATCATGCAACCGGCGAACTGATACGTTCATTCTCAACACCAATAGAAAAATTCCAAAGGCCACAAAAACGACATCCGTAAAAATTTCAGCCAGAAACAGAGCCATAGGCTCATAAAAATAATCCAAGACTTGAGAAATTAACAAGATAACTGTCACAACACCGAAAAACTCTCTACGTGATGCACGTCCATGAAAGTTGAACGGGTTTCTTAAAAAACCATTTTTTAATGCGATTAATCCTTTGTGTAAAAATGTCACTAATTCTGCCTCCTCAAATTAAAGCCTCTACCATTTAAGCATGGTATAACTTTTATGTGAATACAATAAGGCAAAAACAAATGGATTTATATAGTACCAGCCTCAAAGCGAAAACAGCCCCTCACCCCTTCAGGATTGGATTTGGTGTTTTGGATTTTGATAAATAAAGTGCAACGCCGCTCAAGCCTAAAGATAAAAACACAATAATCACTGTTGCCAGCGCATTCACTTCAGGGGTCAAGCCAAACTTAATGCTGGAAAAAATGGCCATGGGAAGCGTTGTCACTTCAGCCCCTGAGACAAAGCTTGCCACCACCAAATCATCAAATGAAAGAATAAACACCAGCAACCAACCAGAAATCAACGTTGGCAAAATAATCGGAATTGTAATGCGGAAAAAGATGGTCAGCGGCGTTGCGCCTAAATCCATCGCCGCTTCAATCAGCGCATGATCAAAATCACGAAAGCGACTTCTTAACATTAAAAAAATATAAGACAACCCAATGGTCGCATGGGCAATCACAATGGTCAAAATCCCTCGATTTTCAGGCAGCCCAACCCACTCTTGCAAAACAAGATAGCCCATCAAAAAAGCCATCCCCAAAACAACCTCAGGCAGGATCATAGGCGCCGTACACAGCATAGAAAAAAAGCCCCGCCCCTTTAGCGTTGGAAAGCGCACAAAAAGCAAGGCAGCCAATGTCCCCAAAATCACCGCAATGGAAGCAGACAGAAAAGCCACTTGCAAGCTAACCAATCCCGCTTTAATAAAAACTGTGTTTTCCATCAAGGCGCGATACCATTTCACGGAAAAGCCACCCCAAACCGTCACATACCGAGAGGCATTGAACGAATAAACAATCATAAAAACAAGAGGCGCATACAGAAAGATGTATCCAAAAATAAGAAAAAACTTTAATCGCGGAAAGAGTTTACTCATTTAATCCCTTGCCTTTCTTTGCGCCAAGTAAATCGGAATACTCAAAATCACGAGCAACGCCAGCGACAACATAGACGCCATCGTCCAGTCACGGTTAAAGAAAAACTCTTCCCAAATAACCCGACCAAACAGCACAGATTTACTTCCTCCAAGCAAGATCGGAATAATCACCTCTCCCAAGGCCGGGATAAACACAAAAAAGCATCCATAGAAAATACCGCTCAACGTATTAGGCAACAGAATCAATCGAAAAGCCGTTCTGGGCCGACACCCTAAATCTGCAGCGGCCTCAAGAAGCGACCAATCAAATTTATGCAAAACACTGTATAACGGCAAAAGCATAAAAGGCAGATAACAGTAGACCATCCCAAGCACCACAGAAAAATCTGTGTGCAACAGGGTGAGCGGCTCGTCAATAAGCCCTACATAAGAAAGAAACGTATTAATCGTTCCATCTGAACTTAAAAGGCCGATCCATGCATAAACGCGCAATAAAAAAGACGTCCAAAAAGGAAGTAAGATCAAAAGCAACAAAGACGTTTGGTGTTTCTTTGGCATAAGCGCCAAACTCAACGCCATTGGGTAAGCAATGAGAAGCGTCACAAACGTGGATAAAGCAGCAATTTTCACAGACCGCAGCAACGCATACACATAAATTTTCTCGTCAAAAAGGTCGAAAAAATTTGCCAAATAAATATTAAAAGATACACCTTCTTTAGACAAAACAGAAATCATATTCTTATAAGGAGGCACTTGAATATAAGGCTCAGAGAACGCCACCTTAAGCACCTGTAAAAACCCTAAAAAGAAAAACGGAACAATCCACGCATAAAGGCATGCTGCTAATAAAAAAATAGAAAGCTTTTGAGACGTCCAGTTTATTTTTTTTATCTGCTTAAGAATCATTTCAAAACCCACTTCTAAGACAGAAGAACCACAACATTGCTTGGATCCCAACTTAGGTACACCTGATCCTCCCAAGTGATTTTTCCTTCTGATGTCCGAATATTATTGGGCATCATCGCCTGCATAATACGATCACTTTCTGTTAAACGCACATGATAGATCGACACATCCCCTAGATAGGCAATGTCTTCAACAACCCCTGAAACTTGGTTGAACTCCCTTTTCATATACCGTTTAGAGATATGCACTTTTTCTGGTCGAAGCGCCATGCTCACCAAAGAGCCAGAAGGCACACTCACAGCCGGAGAGATGTGCGCTGGCAAATCAAACTCTTCCACATCCAAAATCAGATGATCGCTGTCTATTGAATCAATTATACCGGAAAGTTTG
>CAYGMA010000126.1:0-3202 GCA_964351045.1 uncultured Holosporaceae bacterium
CAAATGTAATGAGCCAAACAGTAGGATTTCCGTAGGCTGTTAAGGTGTTTTGAAGGGTGAGTGTTCCAGTTAAACAAGAAACAGCTATCGATAAAAGGATGATAACTCCAAGAGGTGCTGGTTTTGCAATGATCAAAACAATGGTTGAAACAAAAATAATAAATAAATGCCAGGCTTGCGCTGTTAGGTTTTCTGGTACAGAGGAAAACCAAAAAATTGAGGCAACTAAAGTAACAACAAAAAGAGATATAAGATTTTTATTCATATTTTTTACACACTGAAATGAAGAGACATTATGAAGATGTATCTAAAGATTGTAAATAGGGTTTAAAAGCACCCTTGTTTTTCTTTAGTTCTAAGAGAAAGAAGGAGGCTCTATTTTTTTCTAAACCGATCTAGGGAAATCACGTTCGCTTTTTCTTTTCCGTTATCGTCGTCAGGAGAAGGTGTAGAAGGCATGAAAAGTTCCGGGGTAAATTCTAGGCTAAAGTTCTCAGAAGGATCCGAAAAGTTAATGAGACTAGAATAAGGAACTGTGATGGTTTCATCTTGATCATTGAAGCTGAGAGAAACACTCAATAAGTGGTTGTAGACTTTTAAATACCAGCACTGATATTGAAGGACAATGGTAATCTCTTCAGGATATTCTTCTTTAAGGTAGGGAGGCATGATAACGCCAGGGTGAGTCGTTGCAAAGGTGATATAAAAATGATGAGGTTCTTTTAGGCCTTCCTTTTTAACTTCTTCCAAAATTAGCCGGACAGTGCTTAAGAGTCCTTTTTCACAAAGCTTTTCATATTCAAGATAGGCCATTCCCATTCCTCGGTATTTTTTTAGTATTTAGCGAGGGGCTTCTGTTGCCCGGTGCCCCTCAAACCGCGCTTACTTGTTTTCTTTAAGCAGCGTTTTGTGCTTGCCTACGTGCACTACGTCTGTTGCGGTTAGCAGCATTAACGTTAGCGGCACGGCGACCGTTTTTGTTGTTAGCACTTATAACAATAGTCCGATAACGGTGGTACTTGCCGAACGAAAAACTTATCTTTACTACGCACGTCGATCCTATTTCATCCCCATACAAATTTGGTGGAGATGCCGGGTACCGCCCCCGGGTCCGTTTCGCTTATTTCACAAGCCGTTTATCGTCATAGTTAGTTGCCTAACACCCTCAATATAAGACCTTTGTAAAAAAGAGGCAAGAGCGAGCTGGTTCTTTTCTTTCTTTTTTATAAGAACGTTGGTATAAAAGAGGGAGAATTATTTTTTAAGGAGATTATCATGGCAAATAATAAGTCAGTTTTTAGATCCTCTTCTCAAGCAACGATTGACGTTGGCTTGCGTGCGTTTATGCTGCGCGTTTATAACATCATGTTTTTGGGATTAGGGTCAACAGCATTGGTTTCATATTTTATTTCAACTCAACCCAATATTCTTTATACATTGGCTAGTGGTCTTATGTGGGTGGTATTTTTTGCGCAACTTGCAATGGTGTTTGTTCTTTCTGCGCGGATTCATAAAATGGCAACAAGTACGGCTCATCTGCTGTTTTATGTGTTTGCTGTTTTAATGGGCGTTTCTTTGGCACCTATGATCTATATGTATACAGGAGTTAGTGTTTTCCGCGTGTTCATTATTACATCAGGTATGTTTGGTGCGATGAGTCTTTATGGGTACACAACTAAGAAAGACTTAAGCCAAATGGGCGCTATTATGACCATGGGGTTGTTTGGTATTATTTTCGCAAGCTTGATAAATCTTTTTTTCCAAAGCAGTGGGTTGAGCTTTTTGATCTCAATCATAGCAGTAGTGGTTTTTACAGGCTTAACGGCTTATGACACCCAAGCTATTAAAGAAATTTATCATGAATCAGATAATCAAGAAGCAGCTGAAAAGAAAGCCATATTGGGAGCTTTAAGGCTTTATCTTGATTTCATTAACTTGTTTATTAACTTGCTTCGTCTAGTGGGTGATAGACGCTGACAAACCTTTTTCTCCTATACATTTTGGGCCTTGCAGTTTTGCAAGGTTTTTTTTGTGTGTGAATTAGAGGTTTTAAAATAAGCTCTTTTAATAAGGCTTTGTGTGAAAGAGTTACTTATAACGTTTTGGCGTAGTTGCTTTTATTCCCTTGTTTTTATGCCTAGCTGAAGTGAAGCCAGAAACACGCACAGCAGGGAGTGATGAAAGAGAAAATAATGGTTGAGGAGCTAAATAAGAAGGCTGAAAGAATAGAATATTCTAGATTTATAACAAAAAAAACACCTTCAGAATAAAGGTGTTTTTTACTTTTAAAAATATGAGGGCAGTTTATGCCTGCTCGTTAATCCAATCAATGATTTTGCTTTTTGGCATACCGCCAACGCGTGTTTGAACGAGCTCCCCTTTGTTAAATAGAATAAGAGTTGGAATGCCTCTAACACCGTATTGAGATGTTTTTTCAGGGTTTTCATCAATGTTTATTTTTACAATGAGGGCATTGTCTTTAAGTTCATTGGAGACCTCTTCTAGAACGGGCATAAGAGCCCGGCATGGGCCGCACCATTCTGCCCAAAAATCTACAATGACGGGTTTATCACTTTTGAGTACAACGTCATCAAATGTTGCATCTGTAACTTGTTGAATAGCCATAGTTTCTCCTGTTTCTTTATGGTTAATTTTTGTTTGTGTTAACGTAATAAACCCCTTCCTGAGGAACATAATGCGTCCGAGGTGCTGTTTGGGGTTGTTGAGGTTGGGTGTTCACTTGCTGTGGCTGAGGAGCAGGAGCTGCTCTATAAACAGGTGCAGGGGCAGCAGTTTGGTCTGGGACAATACGTGACCGTCCTTTCTTAGCGACAATCACCAAAACACGTTGGCCTGCGTGATAAACTTCTTCATCTCCTTGCACAACAGTCATAACTTGCCCGTTATCTAATTGAACAGAGTATTCCATGCTTGTTTGTTTTGAGAGTTCATCTTCTGCAAAGGCTCCAGCAATACCGCCTAATAGGGCGCCCCCTGCGGCCGCTAAAACACTTCCAGACCCTTTTCCAATTTGAGATCCAGCTACACCGCCTGCAACAGCACCAACTGCAGCTCCAGCAGTATTATCTTGGAGTTGTTCTTTCCCAATGTTGACTTTTCGGGCGCTAACGATGGTTCCCTTATATGTATGGGCCGCCTCACCGACAGAGGCAGAAGAGTAATAATTTTGAGAAATACGCCG
>CAYGMA010000126.1:3212-3494 GCA_964351045.1 uncultured Holosporaceae bacterium
AAAAGACCGACAATGAGTAGATAGGAAAGATGTTTCATTTAAAAAACCTTTTTATGCTTTCTTTAAAAAGTAGCAATCTCCCTTGCTGCTGACAACCTTTTTTATTTTTGAGTGAGTAAAAAACAGTTAAGTATTTTAAAGGAGATCTTTAGGCATTTGATTTTGAAGAGACATCAGATCAGATTTTTTCATTTTCTTCATTTTTTTCATCATCTTGCCCATTGCATCAAACTGCTTGAGGAGCTTGTTGATATTCTGAACTTCGAGCCCTGACCCTTTTGC
>CAYGMA010000127.1:0-3425 GCA_964351045.1 uncultured Holosporaceae bacterium
TTTTTTGTTTTTAGAGTAAGAAATATATCAGCCTATTATTAAATGTCAAACATATATGTAACTAATAATTAATTATTTAAACATAAAAGAGAAATAATTTTATGAGAATAATGAAGTAAAATTCTACTTTTAGATACATCTTTTCAGACGCAAAATACCCGTCTATACTTTAGCGATGATGAAGCTCTGGATTTTTACACTTTTTTTAGCTTTGAGTATTGTTGGAAACACGCTTTCAGCAAAAGACTCCTCTAACCATCTTTCTCCCCCTCCTCATCTTACATTTTCAACAGAACGCATGCCGCCCTTTGCCGATACAGCAACGTTAGACGGCGGCATACTCCCTCTCCTTGTAAAAACTATTTTCCGAAAAAAAGGAATAACCGTTCAGATTCAGCAATACCACCTAGATGCGTGGAGAAAAGATTTTTCAGAAAAAAAAGCTGTGGGGCATTTTCCAGCCTATTTTGCTCCAGGAGCGCAAGACCCAACACTTTTGCGTAGTCCTGTTATGCACGCTTCTTTTTATATATATACCCTTCGCTCCAATAAATTAGCGCGCAAAATAACAGGAAACACACGTCAAAAAGAAACAAAAAAAGTGCTCTGCATTCCTCAAAAGCTTTTCAGGATTCCCGGCCTTGAAGAAGCGATACAAAAGAAAAATGTTCCTTACATTTCGGCGCTCACGACCAACGGATGCAAGCTCACCTTAATAGATGGGCGCGCTCAAGGCTTTGTTGATGAGGAATTGCATGCTTTGTCTATTGGTTTACAAAAAGATGCTCAAGATCTTATTGCGCTGAAAAAAAGCGAAAAACCCTTTTTCACAACGCCAGTTTATGTCATATTTAGTAAAGATGTTCCAGGGATAGAACACGTAAAAGATTTTTTTGATCAAGCGCTTGCAGAAGCTCAAAAAGATGGTACGTTTTCAGATATCTTAAAACGATTTTATAACTATTGGACCATCATACATTAACAGGAAGATGTCTATGACAGAAAGCAAAACAAGTTTTTTCCCCACGTCAGATAATTTGGATACCTATATTCGGCAAGCTCAAAAGTTTCCTATGCTGGAAAGCGATGAAGAATATCTTTTGGCAAAAAAATGGGTGGAGGAAAAAAATCAGGATGCCCGAAAAAGGCTTGTCGAGAGCCATTTAAAGCTTGTTGTTAAAATTGCTTCTGGCTATCGAGGCTATGGCCTTCCCTTATCAGACCTTATCTCTGAAGGAAACGTAGGCTTATTGCAAGCTCTAAACAAATTTGACCCAGAGCTAGGCAATCGCTTTTCAACCTATGCCCAATGGTGGGTTAAGGCGGCCATTCAAGATTATGTGCTTAAATCCTGGTCAATGGTTAAAATCGGTACAACAGCCGCTCAAAAGAAATTGTTTTTCAGCCTTAGAAAAATCAAGCATCAGCTCAAAATAAATGATGACATTTCTTTGCTAGATGAAGATGCTGAAAAAATTGCCAATGAATTACATGTGCCTGTTTCAGAGGTTAAATCCATGCAACAGCGTTTAATGGGGCATGATTCTTCTTTAAATAAAAAACTAAACAATCAGGAGGATTCTTCCGAATGGCAAGATTGGCTTGCATCAGAAGACTCAAATCAAGAAGATGGACTTATTCAACAAGATGATCAGCTAAAGAAATCTCATATTGTCCGTGAAGCGCTTCATATTTTGAATCCTAGGGAAAAAGAAGTTTTGATTGCACGGAAGTTGCAAGATCCCCCTAAAAAGTTGGAAGACTTGGCAGGCACCTACAACATCTCAAAAGAGCGTGTGCGTCAGATTGAGGTAAAAGCTCTTTACAAATTGCATCAATTCTTAGAAGACTATTTCACAAAAAATGATGCCTTGCGCTACTTAGTAAATTAAGCATGACAAACCTTTCTTTAGATGAAGAGACTTCATCCAATCGACGTTTAAGTAAAATTATTGAAACAAATAAAGACTCTGCTCTTGCGCGCCAGCTACTGTATTTTACCGTTATCATGATTGGCCTCAGTTTAGGCGCTGTTATTTTATGGTTCACCTTAACGCACAATCATATAAAAGCAGAAAACCAATCTTCCACTACGCCTTCAGCCCAAGCACAACAACCTTCATCCCACTCTACTGCGCGCTCTGAGTCTGGCAATCCCATGGAAGATGGACTGCAAGAGCAAGAAAACCAGGTCATCCTCAAAGATTTAGAACCTGAAGTGCGCAAAATCATTGAAGAAAAAGAGTCTGCTGAGGCAAAAGATATTGTAACCTCTTCTCATCCCCAGCAGAAGATTCCTCCCTCTCCAATGCCTTTAAAAACTCAGAAAAAAGCGCCTCTTAAACAAGAGAAAGCCCCAAGAAATCAAAAAAAATCAACTCCAAAAGCTAAAGCCAAAACCAAAACGTCTCAGAAAAAAACCGTGCCTACAGCATCATCATTCTCCTTTGGAATGGTTATTGAAGGAGCGCCTTTTAAGCATATTGAAAAATTTCTTTTATTAAACCCGAAAGCATATTTAGCTCTTTCTCCAGAGCAACTTGCACAGAAAAAATACCAAACGCTCATTAAAAAACGGCATCCTAAGATTGTGCTAGATCTTCAAATGGAGCCTAAAAATAAAACCATCCCTTTAAAGCCCTATGCCCTCCGCGTTGGAATGACAGAAAACCAAATTGAAAAAGCATTAGACAACGTCGCGTCATCTAAGCACATTGTTGGGATCAGAAATCATATGGGGAGTGCTTTTTTAGCTGATCAAAACTCTGCACTGGCCTTATTCAATGTCTTAAAAAAACGAGGCTGGATTTTTGTTGATGCACTTACCGGCTCCTATGATTTAAGCAAAGCAGTCAAAACCACAAACGTTCCGCATCATAAGAAAACTGACACCCTCTCGTCACCTTCAAAAAAAATAGAAAAAAAGCTAAAAGCCTCTAAAAATAAAAAGGCTTTTGTGTTTGTTTCTCCCACGTGCAAAAATCTTACTTTTTTAAAGAAACTGAAACGTGCTCGCTAATGTCTCAAGACCTTTCTTTTTTAACGCCAGAGAATTTACACATCAAAACGCACTCCATCAAATTCTACGGTCATTCCACAAGTGTTACATTGGAAGCTATCTTTTGGGATCAGCTAAAAATCCTTGCTGTAAAAAACGGAATGAGCCTTCGAAAGCTCATTGAGCAAATTGATGCGCAACATCCCTCAAACCTTTCAAGTGCTTTACGGGTTTATGTCCTGAAAAACCTCATGGAATAAGAAATAAAGCTCTTTTGAGTTGTTGCACTGAGAATTTTTTTTACATTACGCGGCTTGCCGCCCGAAGCCTGTAAGGGTGCAGGGTGGCGGAGAGAGTGGGATTCGAACCCACGAAGGGCTTGCACCCTTGCCGGTTTTCAAGACCGGTGCATTCAACCGCTCTGCCA
>CAYGMA010000128.1:0-3358 GCA_964351045.1 uncultured Holosporaceae bacterium
CAGTTCCTGCCACGTCTGGAAAGCGGAGAAAATACCAAGAAGAATCCACAAATGTATCCAATGTATCTGTTTCACGTTTTGCTGGGGCTCCACAGTTTGGGCAAGACGTGTTTTTCCAGGTCAGATGGTGTTCCAATGGATTCCCTGGCGCCTCAAATGACACATCCAGCGGCAACTCAACCGGCAAGCGTTTTTCCGGAACAGCCTCGCACGCCCCACAATGCACAATAGGAATCGGACACCCCCAATACCGCTGACGAGACACACCCCAATCCCGCAACCGATATGTTGTTTTTTTCTGCCCGGCGCCCAACTCTTTTAATTTCTGAATGGCTAGGGGAATAGCCTCTGTCGTTGTTTTCCCATTTAAAAACTCAGAGTTGACCAATGTGCCAGGCCCTGTATAGCACACCTCATCATACGCAATTGTCTCTCCTGTTTCAGGCGCAACAACAGGCAAAATGGGTAAGTGGTATTTTTTCGCAAAGTCGTAATCTCGTTCATCATGAGCTGGACATCCAAACACAGCGCCTGTGCCATAATCCATCAACACATAATTCACAACATAAACAGGAATTTTTTCTCCATTAAACGGGTTCAACACAGAAAGCCCCGTTGGAACGCCCTCTTTTTCCATCAAATCAAGCGTCTTTTGGCTCGTATCTTGCGCTTGGCATTTTTTCACAAAGGCCGCAAGCGTTTCATCTTGATCCACCAATCCCGCGATTAATGGGTGATCCGCCGCCAGGCCAATAAAAGACGCACCAAACAATGTATCAGGACGCGTAGTAAACACATCAACAGCAGCATCCTGTCCAGCGACTTGAAAAGAAATAACGGCCCCAGTGGATTTACCAATCCATTTTTCTTGCATCACCTTCACTTTATGCGGCCAGTGATCTAAGGTTTTCAAATCGGCTAAAAGCTCTTCTGCATACGCAGAGATTTTAAAAAACCATTGTGTCAGTTTTTTCTTCTCAACCGGCGCGCCAGACCGCCAGCCTTTTCCATCCACAACCTGCTCATTCGCCAACACCGTATTTTCAACAGGGTCCCAATTCACAGACGATTCTTTTTGGTACACCAAGCCTTTTTCATACAACATCAAAAACAATTTTTGTTGCTGTTCATAATAAGAAACATCACAGGTAGAAAGCTCATGATCCCAATCATAGCTCAACCCCAATTTCTTCATCTGCCCACGCATAGACGCAATGTTAGACTCTGTCCAAGTCTTAGGATGCACCTTATGCTTAGCCGCCGCATTTTCAGCCGGCAATCCAAAAGAATCCCAGCTGGTGGGGTGCATCACATTAAACCCCTGCATCCGTTTGAAGCGCGCAATCAGATCCCCCAACGCATAGTTCCGCGCATGCCCCATATGCAGTTTTCCTGACGGATAAGGCATCATTTCTAAAACAAAATACTTTTCCTTGCTTTGCGCAGTTTCTGTCTCCGCCTTAGGAGCCTCAGCCCATGCTGCTTGCCATTTTTTCTCAATATGCGCTGGATTATATTTTTCCATCAGGGTTTCCTTTATAGATTACGACCGCGGATTAGACTCATGTCTGAGTTCACGCGCCCGCGCCAAAATAGTTTCTTCCAATTGATCGTGAAGGTTTGGATCAACCGAAGCAGTCACCCATCCTTTACCTTTTTCAAATACCTCATAAAAAACAGAAACCTTCACAGCATCCGCTCTTAACACTTTATCCAACACCAAAACGGTCATTTTAAAGCGCTCATTCTTTGTTTCAGGCGGGGTATACCACTCTGTCGTGATCACGCCGGTAAAAGGCTCCACTTGGCTCAACGGCATAAACGCAATGGTATCCAAGCTTGCCCGCCATAAGAAAGAGTTCACCCCAATACCCGTTGTTTTTTCGCCTTGGCTGTCTTTACCGCCAAATGTCAGACCCCCAAAAACCGTGTCTGGATTTTTAACTTCGTCTCGTTCCCAAGAGGTCATGGCGGTATATTTTTCCTGACGCTTGTGCGCCGTTTCACTGCACTGCGTTAGAAGAAAAATAAAACTAAGACTGAATAAAAAGCGGGATACGTTCATGTAATTTATCCTTAAAAGTGATCTGTCTTCCCTAAAATACTCGAGATCATCTAGAAATCAAGCTCAATCCGCAAGAGAGTTCCTAAACCATAAAACAGAAGCACCCAATTAATAAGTTTATAACATTGCCAGGCAGTTAATTAGAATAAACAAGCAGCAGCTTATGGAAATCTCTTGTTAAGCTCCGTATATGAAAGCACCTCATTTCCGGCAATGCCAAATTTTCTCAAATTGCAACTACAAACTGCAAATTGAGAAATTATCTAAAGCTCCTCTAACGCTTCGAGTCTATTTTCCTCGTGCGCTCTAGGGGTAATACCTAGGCGCCTTCCTCTCTCCACGACATCCCAGCGCCCTCTTTTTCTGCCTCCCGAGACTCTTTTTTCTCTACGCCCCGGTGCGTGTATCAAGGTCTAGTTATAAACCAGCCCCCCGACGCTCCGCGACTTGATCGCGGAGTCCAGTCAGACAAAGGGCACAGCCCAATAATCGCTCATAAAGTCAGGTAAAAAAACGCGGCACTAACTTAAGGATACGTCGCAAAGTAGCGGCGGCCATCAACCCACAGATGCAGTAAAACAGGGGCATTAGACGCCAAACGCTCTGCAAGCTTTTGATTCACAAGCGCAACATCTCCAACGGGCTTGCCATCGATGCGTTCAAGAACAGAGTTTGGAAAAATTTGTTTCTCCACTCCCTCTGGAACCGTGCGAATAATGCCGCCTGTCACTGCCTCAGGAATTTCCTGCTTCAAACGATCCAGCGCCGTGAGCTCCTCCGGTAAGATTTTAAGGGAAAGTTTTTTCTGTTTTCCCTCTCGAATGAGTGTAAAAACCACCGTCTCTTTTAATGCATTAAGCGTTAGTACTTCTGGGATCGTATCAGCCGATAAAACGGGCGTTCCATTAATCTCAAGAATCAGATCTCCCACACGCAAGCCTTTAAGATATCCATGGCCAAGTTCATCAATACCAGAAATCAGCGCTCCTTTTGGTGCATCCAAGTCAAAATACTGGGCAATTTGAGGAGAAAGAGATTGAAGTTCAATCCCTAAAGACAACCGTCTCACAAACCCATGCGTAATGAGTTGATCAACAATAAACCGCACCAACCGCGTTGGAATAGCAAACCCCAGCCCCGCACTTCCTTCTGTCGGCGACACAATCGCCGTATTCAGGCCCACAACATCTCCCTCTAAAGACAGCATAGGCCCACCGGAATGCCCTAAGCTCATAGCTGCATCCGTTTGAATAAAGCCCGAAATTTGGTGCGCAGAATTCAATCCAATATCTT
>CAYGMA010000129.1:0-3350 GCA_964351045.1 uncultured Holosporaceae bacterium
CAATTGCAAGGCAACTGAAAAAATAGCTTTACCAGCCTCTTCCCAAAAAGGGTCTTTCGTATCAGATTTAGGAACAAAGGCAGAGGCAACTTGATCATAATGAACGTCTGACAGGCAATCAGCCCATGGAATCCATTGTTCAGAGCGTTCATGAAACGGATTTAAAAGAATATCTTGGGGCCTGAAGAATCGATTGAGGTATTCCCCTGTTTGATCAACAATAATAGCCTTGTCTCCCCTCTCCCTAATCTGAGTTAGGAGCGTTGTAATGCAATTAGATTTACCAGATCCCGTTGTTCCTGTTATAAGAATATGAGAGGTTTCTTTGTGTCTAATTAACGGCAATCCATTTAAGTTCAAATCAGAGTCTAGCTGCTTTTTACGAATGATTTTAGCGAGCTTTTTACCGGCAAGAATTTCACTCCCCCGTTCAATCCTTTTAATAGATTTTCTATGGCCTCGGTACGCAAAAAAAGCAAAAAGAAGCACTAAAACAAAACCTCCGTGCCACAAAGAAGACGTAAATGCGTTTAGCACCTTTTGTTCTATCAATTGGTTAACAGCCCTAATTGAAGGATTACTCAAAATATCTTTTGATCTAAGGTGCCTAATCTCTCCATTATAGTATTTAAATTCTTGAGTTGCTGTTGCGGCATTCCCAATTGACGTTTTTAATTCTGCAACGTGCGTTTGCCAAAAAAGGTACCTCTCATAACTCGTTGTTTTACTGAAAACCTGACCTACAAAAGAAAGAAAGAATGCCATAAAACAGATTAATAAGGTAATTTGGGTAACCTGTTTGATCATTTGGTAATTATGAAGAGAAAGCTGCCCACCCCGTGTTACGAATTTAATGATACTCATGAATAAATCCCCTTAAAAAAGTAAAATAATACATAGATTTAAAGCCTCCCTTTTGATAGAATTAAGACGTAAAAAGAGGCTTAAAAATGACCACTGTTCATGATCCTTTTCTTTTAAGAAAAAGTATTTTTTTAATAGGCGTTGTAGCTGGCGTTCTTTGTAATTCTTATGTACCTTTTTGGACATCTTTTGGCATTTATTTTTTAGTCGTAACTTTTCTTGATTGTCTCTTAACTTTTGTGTTCGGTGTAAAATCTTCCAAGTTTGCTGATAGCAAAAAGCTAAAATCAAAGGAAAAAACCTCCAAAGAAGCCTTAGATAAGTTTCATCGCTCTCGCTGCGTAATTCGGATCGTGAGCCTTGGCATTGCTTCTTTGAGCCAAATCTTGTTTTTCTCTCCACTTCTGTTTTGCTGGGTCTATATTTTTGTAACCTTACTATCGTCTGTTTATGTACGTCTCTCCCTGAAAATACGTGAGCCCAAATGGTTTTATTATACTGAAAATCCAAAAAAGAATGTTGAAGACACAAATATGTTTTCAAGTTCAAGAAATGATTTTTTACAAGGATCAATGGGGTTAGGAATTGATGGAGGACGTGTCCGTGATCGCAAGTCATAAGGAATTACTTATTAAATTATTTTTAATTTTATAGCTTTTTTTCATTTTTTAGCCGTCGAATATCTGCTTCTTTTTTCAAAAACTCTGTTTGTTCCTCTATTTGGTCTTGTACGTCCTTAAGTTTTTGGGTCGCTTCATTTTTAGGTTCTCTATTTAAAGAAAACTCTTTTCCAAGGCCTGTGTCCGCAGCACGTGATTCAATAGCCTCTCTTCCTGATTCCATCGAAGGTTTATTAATAACAGTATCATTGTATCCTTGAATCACCTCTTCTTTGGATTTAGGAAGATTGCTTCCATAACTATGCGTTTTTCCTTCAATAAAACTCTGCTGATAAGCGCGATCAAGATCAGGGCGACTTGATAAAATGGTTTCTGCTTCATGTATTCCCATGGCCCCTTTAGAATTAGGAAGGGATTGGTTTGACAACCACCCTACATACTCTTGGTTAAGGTTTGCGTTAATAGAAGAAGCGTTTTGCTTAACATTAGCTGATTGTTCTGTAAAAGACTTCGCTTCCTGCAAGCTTTTAGCGGCTTCTTGGCGGTAAGAAGCCGATTTTTCACTTAAATTTGAGAGAGAATCACTTAATCGTTTTCCTTCATCAGACAGTTCATTGTATTTTTGATCCTTTGCTGCTTGAGAAGCTGTATTTAAGACATCTTGAAAATTATGTTGCTTTGCGAACTCTTGTGCTTTGTTCCAGGTGTCCCTATCAAATCTAGACCCAGCCAGCCTATACTCTATTCCCCCACTTCCTTTTACAGTTGCCCCAGTTCCTAAAACACTTATACCTGCACTTGTTTCAAATCCTATAGACGCACTTCCTAAAAGCTGACGAGAAGTTTCTTTTGTTAGCCCATGATCATGTGCAAATTTATCCACCATATTATCCAATTCTGTAAAAGACTTATTTTGACTGGCTGTTTCTGACGTTGAGTATCCTTCAGAGCTATTTGCATTTTTAGCTTGATGAGAGGCAAGCTCTAAAAGAGTTCTGTTTTGTTCAGCTTCGCTTTGGGCTGCCGCCACTGTTTTATTCTCAGCTGCCGTTGTTGCCTCAGATGCTTGTTTACTCAAGCTCTCACTGAGGGACTCTGACCAATTAACAGAGCTTCTCAAGGTAGAGTTTGAAACTTGAACCATATGAGATCCATCAGCCCCTGTTGTACGAGAGACAACACCATCATTTTGTGTAAAACTGCCAGAAGAGTAGTTTGGAGAGTGGTTCTGCTGTCCAAACGTTGTATTATTCGCAGAAACTGTTCCAGACGTTACATTCCCAAAACTATAGTTTCCACTCATCATACTTTCTGTTGCAGCACTTGCAGCAGAGGTAGAAGATCCTGCCATGTGTGAGGCTAAATGAACAAAGCTTGCAGCGCCTCCTTTAACAAGTGCATAGGCAAGAGCTCCTACAGCAAGGCTCATAAATCCAGCTTGTGCCGCCATGTCTGCATGAAGATCCATAAACCCAACAGAATTTGCAATGGTAATGCCACTTCCTGAGGGGTCATAAATCGCCCCAATTCCTTTAGCTCGGGCGCTGATATTTACAATATAGTTTAAAATGGCATAAAGAGGCGGCCATAATTGAACCCACATCACAAGCCCAACCCACCGACTTACATAACGCCATCCAAGAGGTAAAAGAGCCATGGGCAGAATAAAGATAAACGCTGCATATATGATGGCTTCCATGACGTTTTTCATGGCAATAAGCTTTTGAGCGGCAATGCCAAAGATGGTTTCTTGGTTGGCTCGTTGAGTTAAATAGGCTCTCCTTACAGCAGCGTTTGGAGCATTGCCAAGCTCAGTTGACTTGTTTTCAATGGAGTCAACAACAGAATGAATCATCATTTGCTGCA
>CAYGMA010000130.1:0-3216 GCA_964351045.1 uncultured Holosporaceae bacterium
AAACGATTACGCTTATCCTCTGTAGACCCCGTTGAAATTGATGAAGATGTGTTTGATTTGCTGGAAAATAACCCACGTTTTATGCCTCACCTGCATATTAGCCTTCAAGCGGGAGATGATTTAATTCTAAAACGAATGAAACGCCGACATTTGCGCCCAGATTTGATTAAATTCTGTGAACGTGCACGCACAGCACGTCCTGATGTTGTTTTTGGTGCAGACATTATCGCAGGCTTTCCAACAGAAAAAGAAGAGCATTTTCAAAACACCTTTAATATCATTAAAGACTGTGATTTAACGTTCACACATATCTTCCCCTATTCTCCACGACCTGGAACGCCTGCTGCACGCATGCCGCAAGTAGAACGTTCTCTGGTTAAAGAAAGAGCCAAGAAGCTGCGTGAAGAAGCTGAGCGCGTTCAACAAAAACACTTTCAAGGACAAATAGGCAAAACTCACTCTGTTTTGGTTGAAGACAAAAATATGGGACGCGCGGAGAATTTTATGCCTATAAAGCTTGACGGCTCCCATACAATTGGAGACATTATTACTGTACAGATTACAGCGGTTCAAGGGGATAAACTAGTGGGCACTCCCCTTCCCTAAAAAACACAAGGAGATTTAAAATGAGCTGGTTTAAAAAACTCAACAATGCTTTTAAAAAGTCATCCACGAAGCTCACAGAAAACATCACGCAAATTTTTACGCATAAAAAATTAGATGATGCAACCCTTGAAGAATTTGAAGATCTTTTGATTGCAAGTGATATGGGCGTTGAAACGGCACATATCATCTCAAACAAACTGCGTAAAAGCCGTTTCGGGAAAGATGTAACAGAGGAAGAAATCAAAGCATTTTTAACAGAAGAAATTGAGGCTATTTTAACGCCACGAGCTCATTCTTTTTCCTTCTCACAGCATGCAAAGCTAGCCGTTATTTTGATGGCTGGCGTGAACGGTAGCGGCAAAACAACCTCTATTGCAAAACTCTGTCAAACATGGAAAAACGACGGGAAAAATATTCTCATTGCAGCAGGCGATACATTTAGAGCCGCAGCCATTGAACAGCTTGAAGTCTGGGCTAATCGATTAAATGTGCCCCTCTATAAGAAACAACCCGGCGCAGATGCTGCTGGACTCGTCTATGAAGCCTATCAACAGGCTGTAAAAACCAATGTAGATATTTTAGTCATAGATACAGCAGGTCGGCTTCAAAACAACACAGCCCTTATGGCTGAGCTTGAAAAAATCCAACGGGTGTTAAAGAAAATAGACGCATCCCTTCCTCACGAAGTTATTTTGGTGCTTGATGGCACCACAGGGCAAAACGCTGTGCAACAAGTAGAGCTTTTTGGAAAAACACTTCCTCTTACTGGCCTTATTATGACCAAACTTGATGGAACAGCAAAAGGCGGTATTTTGGTGCAAATTGCTCAAAAATTTGACCTACCGTTTTATGCCATTGGTGTTGGTGAGAAATTAGATGACCTTAATGAGTTTAACGCTAAAGAATTTGCCCACTCGTTAGTTGGTCTTCCTTTTAGCAACTAAAGTGAGTCTGCATTTTCTTTTGAACAAGCGGCAGAATGAGGTCTAGCTCATTCAACTGTTTTTGATTTTCTTTTAGAGAAAAAGCATTTGAATCAAAAAACTCTGCATATCCCTGGCTTACAATTCCCTGATTAAACCGACTTAATCGTGTCTTCTTTTTCTCAGGCAACTGATAGATATATAAATTTTGTTTTAAAGCCGCCATTTCACTGATCATGGAAACAGAATCAGCTGTCACTATAAAAGCATCAGCCGCATAGATCATATCTAGATAAGGGTTATCTCCTGCCCCATCCCAAATAAAATGCCTTGCTGAGAAAGTTTCTTGCAATCGATTTAAAACAGAAGATGGCGTGCGCCGCGAAGGAGAAATCATAAGGCCATATCCAGCTTGTTCTAAAAAATCTAAATCTTGAACTAATCTCTCTGACGTTTTTTCATCAAACGCATAGTGACGACTTTCCCCTCCCAGGAAAACTGCAATCTTCTTACGTTTATCGGAATGAAATGAAAACTTTAAATTGGGACAAAATGAACTAAGTTTTTTATCACTTACGGCATGAAGGGTGCCTAAAGTAGATATAACATTTTTCCCTGTTAGATCATCATGAGTTGGAGCAATCACTAAATCAAACTTTTCAAGATTCATGCGCGGATCCATTAAGTGGATAATAAAGGGCGCTTTCTTTGAGTTCGTTTTTGCTCGCCTTCTGATTTCTGCTGCTCCTGGCGCGGCTGCCCGTCCAGAGGAAATTATAACATCAGGCCGAGGCCCTTTTAATTGGTCTGCCTTTTCAGAATAAGCACATAAAGGAAAGGACCACAGAAATTCAGGTAAAAAAGACCACGGAAAACGAAGCTGAACGCGCTTAATAACAGGATTAAATCCTAACCCTTTAGCTAAAGCCACGCAGGGTTTTTCTGTTCCAGGGCGGCCATTTGTAACGACCCAGCAAGATAATGACTTATTTGAATTCAACCTTCAATACTTCATAGTAGCGCGTTCCGCCCGGTGTTTTGACTTCTGTGCTATCTCCCACGCTCTTTCCGATAAGGGCCCGAGCTAAAGGAGACTGGATAGAAATAAGCTTTGCTTTAATGTTAGATTCTTCTTCACCCACAATTTGATAAACAATTTTTTCCTCTGTATCTTCATCCATTAAAGTAACGGTAGCCCCAAACTTCACTTCATCTCCAGAAAGTTTTGACACATCAACGACATCGGCCATGCCTGTTTTTGCTTCCAGATCTTTAATACGGGCTTCAATATACCCCTGTTTTTCACGCGCAGCATGATATTCGGCATTTTCAGACAAATCTCCATGAGCACGCGCTTCTTGAATGGATTCAATAATAGCGGGACGTTCTACAGATTTCAGATGATCAAGTTCTGCTTGTATTTTTTCAAGTCCTGCTCGGGTCATCGGTATTTTTTTCATGTCTCACCTTAAAAAGTAGATTAAAACACTATAATAGACGCAAGAAAAAAAGCAAGAAGTTGTTAGAAGAACCCGCAAAGCGATCCTGCAGCTAACTTCACATAAAGCAGTCTTATTGAAACATGCCCCTCTCTGCCTTCCCAGCACTCTTTTTTCTCTATGCCCCGACGCTCCTCCTCTACGCCCTGGAGCTATTTTTTTCTCTACGCCCTTGTGACCCAGGGCCA
>CAYGMA010000131.1:0-3189 GCA_964351045.1 uncultured Holosporaceae bacterium
TTCATAAGTAATTTAAAGTAGGCTTGAACGAAGGGTATTCAGATCAATCTCCTCATGGATATTTTTTGAAATCTTTAGTTGGAGTCTACACCTTTTATCCATTTGAAAAGACAGTGCCGTTACGGTCTTTGATGGTTTATTCTCGTGCGTATTGGTGCCGTTCAGGCGTTGCATTTCGGAAGATTTTGTCAAATTTTTTTAATGTGCCAGTTCAAGTGGATTTTGCAACAGGGCGTTGGAATAAGATTCCAGATGAGATTCGGACAAAAATTGGAGGGCCTCAGGCATGTTACAGTCGTTTATCGAAAGGAGCTGCGTTGGGGCATAAATTTTGGGATCAAGAAAATGAGTTTGTTTTAACTTTGGGGCCTTTGGATCTTAAGACATTTAATCGTTTTTTAAAGTCGGGAGATCTTTATTCTGCTTTAAGGGACTTTGTGAATTTTTATAAAAAAAAGCAGCAATATTTTAGAATTCGACTGAAATTAAAAAAAGAAGACGTTCCTGTTTCTACGTTAGGAAAAGGAACAAGACTTGGGTGGCATTCGTGGTTGCGTTCACGAATATGTCCGACAGAAAAAAATGCAGTGGTTTCTTTCTCAAGTCTTCATCTATATACCCCAAAAGATTTAACACGTTATTATGATCAACATGGCACGTTAGAGGTTCACTCATAAATGGCAAATTTTCCCCTTGAAACCAATGCCCAAACCTTTATGCAAATTGATTCCCCCTTTGGTGATGATGTTATTTTGTCAAAAATTCAGGGAGAAGAGGCCCTTTCAAGCTGTTTTTATTTTCATGTAGAGCTTGTTTCTAAGCGGAATGACCTTTCTTTTTCTCAGTGTGTAGGGAAGAACGTGACAGTTTTTTTGGACGGCGGAAAAAGTGCACGTGTTTTTAACGGCACCGTGAATATGTTTCAGCAAAAGCTAACCTATTTAGCAGGGACCAATGATGAGTACACCCTTTATGAAATGACGTTTGTGCCAGACCTATGGTTTTTAACTCAGAACGTTTTATGCCGTGTTTTTGAAGCGCTCACATATCAGCAGATTATTGAAGAGGTTTTGAAAGAGCATAAAATCAAAGTGAAATTTGATCTTACACCAGAAGGCAAGCCTGTTCGAGAACTGTGCATTCAATATAACGAAAGTGATTTTCATTTTATTAACCGCCTTATGGAAGAAGAAGGAGTTTATTATTTTTTCATTCATGAAAAAGGAGCTCACACGCTTGTTATCACAGACCGAGGAGAGTCATTTGAAAGAGTTTCTGAAGAAGCTTTAGAGTACATTGGGCCCCATGATACAGACACTCAAAATTTGGGAGTGCTAGAGATTTATTTAAAGTCTGAATCAGTGCCTTCTGAAACGGCTGTGGATGATTTTAATTTCAAAACCCCGCGTAATGATCTGTTAGCACAGGCAAGAGGCGGTGGCCAAGGTGGGATGATCTTTCATTATCCTGGGAACTATTGGCAATATTCTCAAAGAGACGGGGAACATATAGCAAAACTAAGACTGGAAAAAGAGCAGAAAGACGCTGTAAAGCTTGAAGGAAAAAGCAATGTTCATTCATTGAGTCAAGGGCACTTCTTTACATTGATCGAGCATCCGAGAGCAGATTTGAGTCATGCGCCGTGGGTTGTTGAAAAAGTGAGGCATTTTGCTGAACTTCAAGAAAATTTAAAAGAGTTGCAAGGGACGGATATTTTTAAAAAGCGACCAGTTCTATACCAAAACACCTTTGTTGCGTTTTCTAGGAAGATTAACTATCGCCCGCCTTTTAAAACCTCGAGACCTAAAATCTCGACTCAAACGGCTATTGTCATTGGGAAAAGGGATGAGGAAATATGGACGGATGAATATGGTCGTATCCATGTGAGGTTTCATTGGGATAATAACAGAGATTATGAAGATAGTATTTCTTGTTGGGTGCGTGTGGCAACGCCTTGGTCAGGGAATCAATGGGGTATTCGATTTACGCCGCGCATTGGTCAAGAGGTTGTTGTTCAGTTTTTGGAGAGCAACCCAGACCATCCTCTTGTGACAGGATGTGTTTATAATGAAGAAAATCTGCCGCCGTATTTGCCAGATCATCCTACAGTGAGCACCATTAAAACAAACTCTTCGCCAAGCGGAAATGACGTGAATGAAGGGTATAACGAAATCCGTTTTGAGGATAAAAAGGAAGAAGAGCAAGTCTTTATCCACGCGCAACGAAACATGGATACCTTGGTGGAAGCTAACCAAACAGTGACTCTGAATGAAGGGGATCGAACGCTAACGCTTCATGCAGGCGATGAAGTGATTTCCCTTGAAGCTGGCAACCGAACCACCACGGTTAAAGGAGGAGATGAACTGCATGAGAATGAGCAAAACTATACGCATGTCATTGATCAAAATGATACCAAAAAGGTGGGCGGTAATTTAACCGAAGAGGTTTCTGGTAATTATGCCCAAAAAATTGACGGAAACTTGGTTCAAGAAATTAATGGAAATGCTGCAGTTACTGTTGCAGGGGATTACGCATTGCAGGTTCAAGGAAATTTGAACCTTGTTGTGACGGGGACAGTAAGTCTAACAGCGGCTGGTATCTCTTTAACTTCTTCTGCTAATGTAGATATGATCGCCGGGGCTGCTGCGACTTTAACAGGTAAATCTGGTGTGACTGTTACAAGTGGTGCTGCTTTGTCTTTATCCGGAAGTGCTTCTGCGCAATTGTCAGGATCTGGTGTATGCCAGGTTACGGGCGGGACAGTTATAATTAATGGTTAGTTAAGGGTTTTTGATGGCTATTACTCCTGATCTTTTAAAAAAAATTCGCGAGCGCTCAAAAGGTCTTCCGCAGGCTCAAAAAGTGGAAGAAAAGGTTGAAGAGCCTGTTGACCCAGATGTGGAGGTTAAAGAAATCAAGGATGACAAAGGAACGCTTTTGCAGACCATTACCTTTAGAAAAGGGGGGATGGATGGCCCCTATACTGTTTTTTATGCATCAGGAAAGCCTAAGCAAATCACGCATTATAAGGATGATGTTTTAGAAGGACCTTTGCAGTATTTTAATGAATTGGAAGAACTTGTATATGAAGCGAACTTTGAGGGCGGTAAAATGCAAGGAATAGCCAAGCAATATTCCCATGGGCGTTTGACAGCTGAGTATGAGTTTGTGAATGGAAAGCAGGAAGGG
>CAYGMA010000132.1:0-3072 GCA_964351045.1 uncultured Holosporaceae bacterium
TTGGCTTTTAGCCTTTAGAGGATAATCAAAAAAATCAAAAAGGGACTCTCATGACTCCTATGTTGGCTCAGTATACGGATATTAAAAATAAAAATCCTGATTGTTTATTATTCTTTCGGTTGGGGGATTTTTATGAACTTTTTCATGAAGATGCGAAAGTTGCGTCTCAGATTTTGAATATTACCTTAACGAAACGGAGTCGGGAAAAAGACGTTGATGTGCCCATGTGTGGGGTGCCGTTTCATGCTGCTGAGGCTTATATTGCCAAGCTCATTAAGGCAAACCAGAAAGTGGCTATTTGTGAGCAATTAGAAACGCCAGAAGAAGCAAAAAAACGAGGGTATAAAGCCATTGTGCGCCGAGATGTTGTGCGGGTGATAACGCCAGGAACGGTGACGGAAGAAGCGCTTTTAGAGGAAAAGAAGTTTAACTTTTTAGTGAGCGTTTTGCCGGATAAAAAACAATGGGCAGCGGCGTTGATTGATATTTCAACGGGGGATTTTTTTACGTGCTCTCTTCCTGAGGCGGGGCTTTTAAATACGGTGCTTCCCTTATCCCCGCGGGAGGTTTTGCTTCCGGAAGGTGTGTCTGAAAACCCTACGATTCAGAAGTTGTTGCGGGAAACTGAAGCTGCTTTAACGCAGCAGCCGGCGTCACGGTTTGCTCTTACCAGTGCTGAGAAACGGCTCTTAGAGACGTTTCAGGTTAAAACGCTGGAGGGGTTTGGCACTTTTCAGCCGTTGGAAATACGCGCAGCTGGAGCTCTTTTGGAATATGTGAGCTTGACACAGTGCGGGGTGATTCCTCAATTGAAGCCTCTTCGTTTATTGCAGCAAGATAAGCGCTTGGCCATGGATTATGCCACCATTCGGAATTTAGAATTGCTTCAGACGCAAAAAGGAGATCGTGTGGGGGCGCTTCTGCCGGCCATTGATTATACCTCAACGCATATGGGTGGGCGACTTCTGGCACAACATCTTATGACGCCTGTGGCGGATAAAGAGATGCTCATGAAGCGCTATGATCGTGTGGCGCATGTGTGTGTGCCTGACCGAGCGGTCTTTCAGAAAGATTTACAGAGTTTCCCCGATTTGGAACGTATTTTGGTGCGTTTGAGTTTGGGACGTGGCGGGCCAAGGGATTTGGTTCAGGTGTTGGCGGCCCTTGATGCGTATGAGCATGTTTGCATGCATTTTTCTGAAAAAGGCCTGACTCTTTCTTTATTTGGGATGGCGCCTGATGTTGGCAATCTCAAGGCTCTTTTGCAGCAAACGCTTAAGGAAGAAGTGCCTCTTTTAGCACGTGATGGGGGATTTGTGCGACACGGGTATCACGCGGAATTGGATGAGTACCAGGCGTTGAGGGATGAGAGTTCTATCCATGTGGCATTGCTTCAAAAACGATATATTGAAGAAACGGGTATCCCAACCTTAAAAATTAAGCACAATAATGTGTTGGGCTATTTTATTGAAATCACTAATGCCCACCAGGATAAAGTGCCTCCTACCTTTATTCAACGGCAAACGCTGGTGAACAACAGTCGGTATGTGACGGATGCTTTGTTGGAGCTGCAAGAGAAAATTATGGCGGCGTCTGATAAGGCGTTGGCGCTGGAGCTTAAGATTTTTGAAGACTTGTTGCAGGCGCTGGCAGATAACACGGCAATGCTGAGGCAAGTGTGCACATTGATTGCGCAGCTGGATGTAGCGCTCTCTCATGCAGAACTGGCTGAAACGTGGCGGTATGTGCGTCCGGAGCTTTATGAAGATCAACGGTTGATGATTCAAGGCGGGCGGCATCCGGTGGTGGAGCAGATTTTAGCAAAATCAAGCCAGGATGGATTTGTCGCCAATGACTGTCATTTTAATGAGCAAATTAAGCTGTGGTTAATGACAGGGCCTAATATGGCGGGGAAAAGTACTTTTCTGCGTCAGAATGCCCTTATTGTGCTGTTGGCGCATATTGGATGTTTTGTCCCTGCTACAAAAGCAGAGATTGGATTGGTGGATCGTATTTTCTCACGGGTGGGGGCGTCTGATGATTTATCACGGGGGCACTCAACGTTTATGGTGGAGATGGTGGAGACAGCGGCTATTTTAAACCAAGCCACAGAAAAATCTTTTGTGATTTTGGATGAAATTGGCCGCGGGACCTCAACCCATGATGGTTTGGCCATTGCATGGGCCATTGCAGAACATATTCATAATGTGCTCTTGTGTCGTGGGTTATTTGCAACGCATTATCATGAATTAACGCGTTTGCGAAATGGGTTGAAACGTTTGGCGTGTTACACCATGGCGGTGAAAGAATGGCAAGATGAAGTTGTGTTCTTGCACCAAGTGATTGAAGGCATTGCTGATCAATCTTACGGCATTTATGTGGCGCAATTGGCCGGGTTGCCGAAAAAAGTTATTGATCGGGCTAAAAATTTGTTATTTGAATTTCAGGAAAAACAACGGAAAGCAGACACAGCAGTGGCTGCCCCCTTGTTTAATCAGCCCAAAGATGACACTATGAAAGAGGTGAGGCTTAAATTAGACCGGATTAATCCGGATGCATTGTCTCCCCGCGAGGCTTTACAAATGCTCTATGAGCTAAAAGATAACTTAACTCAAAATGGAGGGTCTGAATGAAATTATCTTCAGCCAGCCAAGGAATTTTATGGTTCTTATCCAGCCGTTTCTGCTTTGCAGTTGCGGGTATTTTGGTGAAGTATTTTCCCAATAGTGCGTTACAATTTAATTTTGTGCGCTCTTCCTTTGTGCTGTTGTTTGTGATTCCTGTTTTGTATTTTACAAATCGGGAGCAATTGGATTGGCGGTCGCCTTTTCGCTCAAGAAATCCTAGCTTGATGCTGATTCGTGTGGTGCTAGGGTCTATTGGGCTTATTTGCTTTTATTATACATTTCAAACCATGCCGTTTGCCAAAGCGTTTACGCTGGCGGCTTCTAGCACCTTTTTAACGCCTTTATTTGCAAAGCTGTTCTTGGGTGAAAAAATTGGTTTGTATCGTGGGCTTTCCATTGGCGTGGGGTATGTTGGGGTTTGGTATGCCTTGGATCCAGTGTATTC
>CAYGMA010000133.1:0-3057 GCA_964351045.1 uncultured Holosporaceae bacterium
AATCTTAAGCACAGCAATATCGGTCAGTGTATCCAGTCCAACCACCTGTGCCATTTGTTCTTTTTGATCCCACAACTTAACATAAATGCTTTGCCCTTGAGATAGATTGTGCGCACTCGTTACCACATATCCATCAGCCCGCACCAAAAACCCTGTTCCAAAAATTGTTCCTTGGGTGGATTTAAATGGCTTTTTTTCCTTTTTTGTCAAAATGCTCACCGTTGCCGAACGCGCCGCCTGCATTTTCTCACTCAGGCTTGCCGAGATAAGAGAAAAACTTCCAAAAAGAAAAAAGAAAAAAATTGACGCCATCTTCTGCATAATGGCACTATACAAGACGTTTCATAAAAAGACAACCATGACGCAATGAGCAAATCAACCACATGCACCTTACAAGAAACCCTCCAATGGTTTGAGGAAATTGGCATCACAGACCCTCTCTGCACAGCGCCTCAAAATGCTTATAACGTGCCAGAATTATCTCCCACTCCCACGGCCCCTGTTGCAAAACCAGCCACCCCTAAATCCAGCGCCCCAACATCCTCTCCAAACCTAGAGGCCATCAAAACACGTGAAGAATTGCATGCCTATCTCTCTCAATTTGAGGGGTGTTCCTTAAAACAAACAGCCACTCACATGGTGTTTTCCGATGGTCTTCCCTCTGCTGATATCATGGTTATTGGCGAAGCACCCGGCGCAGAAGAGGATCGGCAAGGCAAACCCTTTGTTGGTATGAGCGGTCAGCTCTTAGATAAAGCCTTAGCTGCCATTGGCCTCAGCCGCACCAAAAACGTTTACATCAGCAATATTATTCCGTGGCGCCCACCAGGAAACCGCCAACCCAGCACCGAAGAAATTGCCCTCTGCCTCCCGTTCATCAAAAAGCATGTAGAACTGATCAACCCAAAGATCATTTTATGTGCCGGCGGGGTTGCCGTAAAATCCCTCCTCAACACAAACCTAGGCATCACCCGTTTACGTGGCACATGGCACCCTTATGAAACACAAGCCGGAGAAATTCCTCTGCTTGCCACTTATCACCCTGCCTTTTTGCTCCGCTCTCCCTCACGCAAAAAAGATGTCTGGCACGATTTGCTCACCTTGCGCGCAAAAGCCCTAGAACTCGGAATCGCTTTATAGGTCTAAGATGGGTCTTTTACTGCTCTCTCTTCTGCTTCTTTCCTCTATATCGCTAGGCCTTCAAGATTTTCGCCATCGCAAAATAGATCTCTCTGGCACTCTCTTCTTTGGCGGCCTTCTTTTTTTATACCCTCCCTTTCAAACCACTGCCCCAGCACAACTCGCCACAGCCCTCCTTGCCTTTGGCGTGCTCTTTCTTTTAAAAACAGCCCTTGAAAGATATCTAAAAAAAAGCTTTTTTGGGTTAGGAGATGTCGTGATTTTAAGCCTACTCCTCCCTTTTCTCTCCCTCGAGGCGCTCCCTCTCTTTTTAATTTTGTCTGGAAGCATCGGCGTTTTATACGCACGCGCCCGCCCTCAAGAGAAAAACAACATCCCTCTGGTCACCGCATTTCTAATCGCATTTTGGAGCCTGAAAGGCGTTTGCCCGCTACTCTTTTCTTGAAAAAGAAAACCCACATAAAAGACGGCCGATTTCCAGAATCAACAGGCTCACGAGAATAGCAAAAACAACGTCTGACAGATAATGCCCGATTTGCGCCAGACGCACACCAGAGATAAGCAGAACCCACACCGCAGAGCCCAAAATCCACGCCCAACGCAACCGCGTCATAAACACCCAGAACGCCGTAAAAGCTGTTGCAACAGCCACCTCTCCCGACACAAACGAACAATTAGATTTGCACTCCGTCCCCACCACAAAAGGCGGCGTATAAAATTCGCTAAAATTTAAAATCTTCCCAGGACGCGACCGTTTAAAATAAGGCTTAATACCCAAATCCGACACAACACTTCCAGCCACGAGCAAACACCCCAACACATAGAACGCCTTCTTAACCTGCTCTCTTTTTGAGTGTCGATACCCTTGCCACAGCTTAAACAAAAGCCACCCAAAGGAGCCATATAAAAACCAAAAATTCAACCGCCTAAAAACATATAAAATCGTCTTATAAACAGGAGTTTCTTGGTCATGGTGAAAGACATACAAAGCTTGAGACACATCAACATCCACAAGCGGGCTGAGCTCAAAAAAAATAACGCTTAAAGCCGTAAAGAACACCAAAGAAAAAAGGTAAAGATATTTCAAAGAAAACCAACAGCCTATTTTATATACCGTTTCATTTTTAGCAAATGCCTCCTAAAAAAGCGAGAGAGAAAACCGACGCCTCATTAACCCTCATCACCCCCTGGACTCCAGGGTCACGCCCCGGGGCGTAGAGGAAGGAGGCGTTTTTATACAAACTTAATGCCACACGCCTAGATTTGACAAAATATAAAGATGAGCTATTCTATAGATAGCAGAGGCAGGAACGCGTTAACATGAATAATGTTTAGGACCATAAAATGGAAAGGACAGAGATGATTCGCCAGCCTGCGCCATGTCATATACCCCAGGAGATAAAACTATGTTGAATAAAAAAACACTCAGTGCCGCTACACTCTTAACCTTAGTTAGCACGATAGACCCTGTTTTGGGAGAGTGTATAAAGCCAAAGGGACGCTATGAAAAATCGTGTGGTCGTTGTCGTCTTTACCAAGGTTATACGCTACAAATGATAGATGGAAAACAAGTGGACGCTTGCAAATTTGAGTGCTACTCCTGTAGAACTAGTAAAAAGAATCATACAAATTATCGGGTAAAATTATTTATACCTAGTAATATTGAGGTTTCTCTAACGAATTGTGACGGAAAGTTGAAGAGAACCTCTAAGTTAAATGGAGAGAAATGTCCTGATTTAATGGTTCCAGCTACATATCATTGTTATGGTGGGCGGACATGTAAACCCGCCTCATGGAAAACGGTGAAAGCATAGTAAACTAAGAATTGAAGTAAAAGTATATTGTATAGTAGAGACTACTACCGCAGCTTTTGTTAAGGACACAACTATCAACTAACGACAGCTCAGCTTAGTCGCC
>CAYGMA010000134.1:0-3043 GCA_964351045.1 uncultured Holosporaceae bacterium
CCTCCGTAAATCATCTCGCGCTGTACCAATAGGGTCTCTCCCTGTCCAATTCCCTAAAATTGTGATCAACCTTTGGTAATGCGCATCAAATGTTGCATGGTGGCTGACAGCCCAATGAACCAAGCTAATCATTATAGGTTGTAAATATTCATTCCGGCACAACCTAAAATTCTTAGAAGACGTACACAGAAGCTCTGCCGCTCCTCCCGCAACAGGAATTGAGAGAACATTGCTTGCAAGATAAGTTAGAACCCTAGAAACAGCTCGGATTCCTGGCATGTTTTGGTCATAAACTTCTGGCGCTTGTTTATAAAGATTTACATCCCTTCCTGTCCAATCTGACCAAACTTTTCGTCCCAGCTCTTGCCCGTTAAAAAATCCTGTGACTGCTGTATAAGATGCCAATGGCAAGGCATAAAGCCATGACTGCCAATTATGCAAAGGAAGAGGCGTTGTTGTATATCCTTCCCCTGGGACATACCGATTATCTTCATCATTGAACCAATAATAGGCAAAAAAAGCCCATGGTAAAACGGCACCTCCCAAAATGCCTCCAGCCCATTCAGCAGCCACTAAAGAGGTTGGTTTTTTATAAGGCGTCCATTCAGTTTCTTCAGAGCCATTTAACATTAAAAGCAAAGAAACAGTTGCAAGGCGTGCCTGTTGTTTTTCTTCTTCTGTAGAAGCTTTTTTATGCAAACCTCCAATAAGAGCTCTTAATTGTAAGAGTTCTTCATCTGAATGGTTTTGTAGTGTTTGGTACCCTAGCATAAGTTGGTCTTGAATTTGGCGCGCTATTGATTCCTTAAGACCTCTACCTAAATGATCTTTGTTCAACCGGGCCTCATATTCATTTTGAACTCGGTTAATAAGTTGAATGCCATTGTTCACGGAATCTAAAAAAGTGGCGAGGACAAAACTCCCCGCAAGAATATAACTCCCCTCGTTTACTGAATTTCTAACGCTTTCCCTCCTAGAGTTCCACGCAACGTTCCCATAAATAAGAAGAGCGTTATAAGCCGCCTGCGCTGAAAACCCTGCGTTGATTAAATACGCCAGTATTTTAAGTTTAGATTGAGTTAAATCATGCCTGGTGGGCCATCTAACCCATTGAGAGCTATCTTCCAATGAATACATAAAAGGAATGGCTGTAAAAATGGCAACAGGAATTCCAACAGATGAGGCGTCAATAACTCCTATCTGTCCTGGAAAAAGAAAATGCCCTATATTTTGATCATCTGTAAAAAGAAAAGAATTAGCAACAGCTGCAGAAGCGCCTATAACAAAAGTCGAAAGTGTCTTTGATGCTTCTTTCAAAGAGTTGTTTTTCTGCACTGATTCTTTGAAGGTTCCGGATCCAAGAGAAAGCCCTTCTTCCTCAAACAGGGCTAATATCTTAGACATTTCTAAAATATCATCCGCGTGTGTAGTTTTTGTGAAATCTTTAATTCCTCTAGTTTCGCAGTAGTTAGAGAGAGCTCTCTGTTCTTGGTCTGTTAAAGAGTCAAGCCACGGCGGAACTGCGCCCACATACATCGATAAAAACACTATTCCAAAAACAAGTCTCATTTATAAACTCCAATCTACACGTTATTTTGTAGGTCAAATAATACCGAGTCCACGCGAAAGGGAAACCTTTTTTAACAAAAGGATTGAAAAAGTGTCCTAAAAATGAAATTATAATTTATACAATACCATCAAAAAAGGGAGTCTGTTATGCGTATTTTCATGTTTCTGATATTTGTGAGCTCTTGTTTTTATTTTGTTGAAGGTGAAGAATATAAAACAGAAATAAATAGTTGGCCAAAGCCTTATTCAAATTTAGAGAAAGAAGCAAAACCTGAAGAGATGAGGGACACCGCTGGTGAAGAAAAAAAAGCAAAGGCAACTAAAAAGCACATAAAAAAAAAACGAGCTCATCAAAAGAGAGGAAACAAGCCTAAGCAATCTGTAGACGGGCAGGAAGAAATTCTTTTTGCGGAAGAAATAACTCCTTCCAAAGATGATTTTGCTGAAGAACTCCGTGCCTTAGAGATCCCTGCCCCCACCGGCAGCAGAGGCGGCGGCGAAACCCTCGGCCCTGTTTAGAAAATTCCATGAAACCATTTTGATCCCTTGTTTTATTTCTCGTTGCCGCAGGGGCCCTCATGTTGTTTTGGGCTTCGACAGGTGAAAAAGAAATACTCATAAACGGTAAAAGAAAATTTGTTATAAACGCCAACAGCAAGGGTCTCTCCTGCACAGGGCTTTTTTGTTCAACAAAAACCGTGCAAAAAGGAAACAAAACCTATGGCGAAGTTAGTGCGATCCTGGGCGTGATAGGTGGCACAACAGAAACCACATACTATAAATAAAAGGGCTCACGCCCCATTGATCACTGGTTCCTGGGACTCCTCTCTCTACGTCCTCCCCCCTACGTCCTGGGACTTGATCCCAGGACCCAGTCATAAAAGCGCGGCAGCTCATTTTTCAGCGGCTTCCCCACCCCCAATCCGCTTCTCAGTTGCATTTGTTTTTTTGTTTCAACTTTATTCACCCCGCCTCTCATGCAACCCTTTCCATATCAACAAAGTATGGAGAAACTATGACTAAACTAAAAACATTCTTAACCCTATCGGCCTTAGCTGTTTCGGCTCACTCAGGCGCAAACCTTGAAATAGACCAGGAAAGCTCCCAGGATCAAGCACACGCTGTCCGCGTTTCTGCTGAACGTCTGCGTTCATTTGATCAACAGCCAGAAAGTGTGACCTTTTCCAAAGGCGCTTTTGACCTGGTAGATGCTCAAGGCAAAACCCATGCCATCCCAGCCTCCCACGTAAAAGGGGTGCCAACGGATCTAACTGAAGATCAATTCCAAAACTTCCTCGCCCATGGATTCCTTAAAGTCACCCATATCGATGACGACTATGACCTAGAAGCCATCATCGACGGCAAGGGAGGAGGTGGACTTGAAGACGTGTTTAGATTTGTCGGAGCTGCGACTGTAATTGCTGTTGCGATGGCTCGCGGTGATAGAGAAGAGGCACCAAGAAGAGCCATACCT
>CAYGMA010000135.1:0-2995 GCA_964351045.1 uncultured Holosporaceae bacterium
TGGTCACCGAAAAACTATCTTCAAACTTTCGAATTTTTCCTTTGATCAGAAGAAAGAGGGATAAGCGCGTTAAGCATTAGAGACATATCGAACGCTTTTTCATCCTCAATGTCATCCAAAGCATCTACTTGATCATCTGAAAGCTCACTAAGAACTGTTTTATTACTAGTTTTAGATCCTGAGAGCTTATTTAAGTTTTGACGGCCAGCTCTTAGTTTACGTAAGTCAAGCCCCCCTTTTGATGAAGAAGTTTTTGGACCTTCAGTTTTTTTTAACTTTTTCCCCCCTCTTATAGAGGCAAGAAGATCGCCCATCCCTGAAGGTCTTTCTGGTCCCGGATTAGATGGCAGCAGTGGTGGTGGTGGCACCTCCCTAGCCTGTAAGGCTGGACCAGCTGTGCCCATATTCCGTACGGGTGGCGCCGTTCTAGAAGAAGACGAAGAGTGAGGAGTGTATGACGGGCCACCTTTTTGTGCCCTAATTTCTTGAAAACGTTTTTCTGCTGCTGCTTTATGAGTCCCTTTTTTATATTCAGCACGTGCTGAGTTAATAACACTGGCTATCTCTTGTTCTGTTAAACCATTCCAATTATGCCCATTATAAACGTCCAACTGTTTTAATAACTTTTCTTGTCTAGGCGTTGGTTTTCCAGTACAAACGCAGCTAAAGAAAACCATAAAAATTAAAAAAACTCTCATTTATCTCTGCCTGTTTAAGCGATACCTGCTATACTAGAATTCTAAGAAAGTTTAAAATTTCCACCCAATCTTAAATTTCACACCCCATGCATGATTGGTTTTAAATCTATTAGAATCAACATCACCAGCAAGAGGAAGCTCTAAAGAAGCAGACCGGCTTTTCTGTGACCGAATCAAGTAAAACGCTTCCCCTCCAAAAAAAAGGCTATCGGATACAAAAATATCGGAGCCAACGCCTATTTTAAAGGCCGGCCGATTCAATTTAGAAGTCACACTAACTGCCTCATTTGCACCATCAGTAAGCTGATGAGCTGTTTTAAAACGATCCAACTGAACTCCTAAAAGCCCATAGTAAAATGAATCGTCAGAAGTTTTTCTGCCAATTTTAACCCCGATTCCATAACCAAAGTTTTTTGTTGCGGTTGTGCGAATCGTATCTGGCTCATTATTAGCTAAAGCAAGAAGAGTCTTTTTGCTCCCGCCTTTAAAGGAAGCAAAAAATTCAGGCACAAAAATCCATGATCCTTCAACGAATTGATAGCCAAACGCTACTTCTGGAGAAACTGTTGTTTTTTCCATTTTTAAAGCATAAGAGTCAATGCCCCCCAAGCCATTATCCACTGTTCCAGAAGAGTGATAACGATTAACATTAAAGGCCCCATTCACAGATACGTATGCTCCGTCGCTTAACGCAGATACTTGCATTCCTAAAAATAGACTAAAAAAAATTAAAAATAACGTTCTCAAGCAAAACTCCCTCTAAAGTTCAAAGTTAAGCTTACCATAAGAAAAGTTAAAAAAAAATCTTTTTTTCAATCGGTTAGCCCTATCCGCACCTCTAAAGCATGGATCGGGGCGTCCATCAAATCTTTCAAAGCCCCATAAATCAAGCGGTGCGCCGCTATACGCGTGCCATTTTCAAAGGCCTCCGCTTCTATATGAATGCGAAAATGAGTTTCACCGCTCACATCCCCAGCAACGCCAGAGTGACCTGCATGCTTTTCACTAAAGTTCACCACCTTTAAAAAAGTGGGCCGAAAGGCTTCTTGAAGACGCTCTTCAATTATTTTTTGAACAGACTTTTGTGTCGGTTTCTCACTCATTTTTCTTGTTTTTTTTCTATTTACCTTACCCTCAAGCGTCACATGAACGCAAACCTTGTTTTTAGGTTCAGAATTTTGTACATTAGATCATCACATCGTCATGAGTTTTAAATGTCTGGAAGCGTTAATAAAGTTATTTTAGTTGGCAATTTGGGTCGCGATCCTGAAGTGCGTCATAGTCAAGATGGAAACAAAATCGTGCAACTTTCTGTTGCCACGTCAGAAACCTGGCGCGACAAAGCAACAGGTGAACGTAAAGACCGCACTGAGTGGAACCGTGTGGTTATTTTTAATGACCGCCTCGCTGATGTGGCTGAACGCTTCTTACAAAAAGGCTCTAAAGTTTATTTAGAAGGCCAGCTCCAAACCCGGAAATGGACAGACGCCGAAGGCCAAGAACGCTACACAACAGAAGTTGTTTTAGGCCGATACCGCGGAGAATTAACCATGCTCGATAACCGTAGCTCTTCTGAAGGTGGTTTTGATCAAAGTAGCTCTTCTATGCCATCCTCTTCAGCTGCGCCAAAAACACCAGATCCTGAACCTGGATTTGATGATGAGCCTCCTTTCTAGGCCTTACTTTTTTAACTGTTTTAATTTGATTAACTAAAGGATAGACACCTGTGACCACCAATGATCGCCAAGATATTATTGAAGTCAATTTAGCGGATGAGATAAAAAAGTCTTATCTGGACTATGCTATGAGCATTATCGTCAGCCGAGCGATCCCTGATGTGTGTGATGGGTTTAAGCCTGTTCATCGACGTATTCTCTATGCCATGTATGATGGTGGCTATCACTACAATAAACAACACCGCAAATCCATGGCCATCATTGGAGAAGTATTAAAGCATTACCACCCCCATGGAAACCTGGCTGTTTATGATGCCATGGTGCGTTTGGCTCAAGATTTTTCCATGCGGCTGCCATTAATTGATGGACAAGGAAACTTTGGCTCCATTGATGGTGATCCTCCTGCAGCAGAGCGGTACACAGAGGCGCGCCTCAAACAAGTTGCCCATTCTTTAATGCTGGATATCGACAAGGATACCGTCAGTTTTGTTCCAAACTATGACAACACAACCACTGAGCCAACTGTTTTGCCTGCACGCTTTCCAAATCTTTTGGTTAATGGGGCTGGCGGGATTGCTGTTGGGATGGCGACCAATATTCCCCCTCATAACCTTGGAGAAG
>CAYGMA010000136.1:0-2130 GCA_964351045.1 uncultured Holosporaceae bacterium
ATGACAACATCTCCATCCACCAGCCTAGAGCTCGTTCAAAAGCAACCTTTAAGCAACGAACAAGCCGAACAAGCCCTGTTGGCCAACCTGCTTCACAACAATTTAGCGGCTGAAAAAATTGAGTCTTTTCTTAAGCCTGAGCATTTTTCTGATGCCCTGCATGCACGCTTATATAAAATGATCATGCATCTTATCGATCAAGGGAAGTCAGCAAACCCTGTGACACTCCGAGAATATTTTAAAGATGATGAAGATTTCATTGAAGCGGGCGGCATCAAATACTTAAGTGATTTAGCCCAAAGCTATAGTGCCGTCTCAAGCATTAAAGACTACGGCCATTTAATTTATGACCTCTTCATTCGCCGCAATTTAATCAACATCGGGGAAGATCTCGCAACAAGTGCTCAAGAGTTTTCTGTTGAAGAAACATCAGAAGATAAAATTGAAGACACCGAAAAAAAATTATTTGATCTCGCAACACAAGGCAAAAGCGATCGCGGATTTAAAACATTTCAAACAGCTCTTGGAGAGGCCATTGACCTTGCTGAGATCGCCTATAAGCGGGACAGTCAAATCGTTGGGTGCACAACTGGTCTGAAAGATTTTGATAAATGGTTGGGGGGGCTCCACCCGTCCGACCTCATCATTCTAGCCGGGCGTCCCTCTATGGGAAAAACCAGTTTAGCCACCAACATGGCTTTTAACGCTGCCGTCGCAAAGCATCAACGCGGAGAAGGTGGAAAAGTTGCGTTCTTCTCTCTCGAGATGTCTTCCGAACAGCTTGCCATGCGGTTGCTTTCTCAAGAATCCCAAGTTCCTTCTGACCGCATTCGCCGAGGAGAAATCAGCAAAACAGACTTTCCAAAGTTTGTAGAAGTCAGCCAACAGATTAGCGAAATTCCTCTTTTCATTGATGATACCCCTGCTCTGTCCGTTGCTGCTGTTCGTGCCCGAGCGCGCCGTCTTCACAGAACAGAAGGATTAGGCCTCATCATCATTGATTACCTTCAGCTCCTTCAAGGCTCCACCCGAACAGATAACCGCGTGCAAGAAATTTCAGACATCTCCAGGGGATTAAAAGCGCTTGCAAAAGAGCTAAACATTCCAGTCATCGCCTTATCTCAGCTCTCTAGGGCCGTTGAAAGCCGAGATGATAAGCGCCCCATGCTGTCTGATCTCAGAGAGTCTGGATCCATTGAGCAAGATGCCGATGTCGTCGTATTTGTGTATCGGGAAGAATATTATGAATCCCGGAAGGAACCCTCTGAAGACAGTGATGAGCATGCCCGTTGGCAAGAAAGAATGTCAAAGATTTACAACCAAGCCGATTTGATCATTGCTAAACAGCGTCATGGCCCCATTGGAACGGTTAAAGTCTTCTACGATGGCAAGTTTACCAAGTTCGGGAATTTATCCCATGAGTGATCCCAAAATGGCGGGAATTCGCGTTTATATTAATACTCATGCCCTCAAAAGCAACTATCAGACGATTCAAACGCTTTTTCCAAATACTGTTCATGGTGCTGTTGTTAAAGCTAATGGCTATGGCATGGGTTCCGATAAAATCTCCAAGATTCTAGAAGATGCTGGCTGCACAGCCTTTTTTGTAGCACGCCCAGCAGAAGCCCTCCAACTTAAAAACACCCTCTCTAAAGAAAGCCGCATTTATGTGTTTCATGGGCATGAAAAAGAAGCATTTAAGAGCTATCAAACCCATGGATTTATTCCAGTGCTTCACAGCTTAGAAACCGTTCAAGCCTGCTTGGCGTTCACAAAAAAAACCAAAAAAAAGCTCCGTGTCGCCTTTAAAATCAACACAGGCATGAATCGATTGGGCCTCGACCCAGAAGATCTGTCTAAGCTTGACTGGGAAAGCATTCGTGCGTCTTTATTGATTGACTCTGTTCATAGCCATCTCGCTTGCGGCCGCACAGCTCAACACATTCTTAACAAGCAACAAAGCATGTTGTTTGAAGCGCTGTGTCAAAGCTACTTCCCCACCATTCAAAAAGGCTTATCTGCTTCATGCCAGCTTGGTCTCCCGTCTTCATATGCACTAGATATGACCCGGCAAGGACTGAATCTTTTTGGCGCCTACTCTCCCCAGAGTCTCCCTAAAAACCCGTTAGA
>CAYGMA010000136.1:2140-2935 GCA_964351045.1 uncultured Holosporaceae bacterium
TAGAGCTACAGTTGGATATGATGCACAATTCACAGCTCCCAAAGATATGAAAATCGCCACCATCAGCATGGGCTATGCCGATGGGCTTCCCCTTAATTTATCAAATAAAGAATTCTCTTTTAAACTTGATACGTTTGACGCCCCTCTTATCGGGCAAGTCTCCATGGACTTAACAAGCATTGATGTAACACACATCCCAGATTCTGTGCTTTCCCAAAACTCATGGGTTGACGTTTTTTATGATAACATGTCATTGTATAAATTAGCGAAAGCAGCCCAAAGTTCCCTTCATGATATCATACTGGGGCTTGGGCCAAGATGCGAAAGGGTGTTTGTCTAGGAAGGTTATGATCTCATTTCTCTCGGCCATTGGGGCCCGTTCTATTAGTTTTTTCAGCGTTATTGGGCGAATCATTTTATTCTGCTTAAAATCAACTCTTGCGTGTTTTTATTTCCCCTTAAAACTAAAAGAGATTTTAAAACAGTTTTACCACATTGGCTATTTGTCCTTACCCGTTATTGGCCTTACTGCGATCTTCTCAGGGATGGTACTTGCCCTTCAGAGCCACACCGGATTCTCTCGATTTTCAGCTGAAAGCGCCATTGCCACTGTTGTCGCCCTCTCCATCACCCGAGAGCTAGGCCCTGTCCTTGGAGGCCTTATGGTTGCGGGTCGTGTAGGAGCCGCCATGGCTGCAGAGCTTGGAACCATGCGTGTATCCGAACAAATTGACGCGCTCGTCACCCTCTCCACAAACCCAATCCGTTATTTGGTTGCCCCCCGCATCATTGCTT
>CAYGMA010000137.1:0-2857 GCA_964351045.1 uncultured Holosporaceae bacterium
GGCGGCATCGATGCCTGGGCTCAAAAAATCGATCCCTCTCTAGAAAGGTATTAGAAGGATATAAGATCCCTTTTAAAACTACTTACTCAAAGGCCATAGCTCTCGTACCGTTCGGCCAATAGCCTCATGATCATCAGGGTCTACAATCCGTTCATGCACGCCCCCACTTGCATCAAATCCTTTATATTTTATGTTTGGAGACATTTCTAACTGCTTCCCATCCCATCTGAATGAAACAACCTTTGCCTCTTTAGCATAGTTTCTCCAGCTGTTTATTTTCATGTTTTTTTTTATTTTCTTATCTAATTTTTTCTGCTCATCTGGATCTGTTGGATATTTGAGTCCATTTATATATTCTTCAAGGGCTTTCACTACTTTTTTGCCAATCTCTTGATTAGAGGCTTCTTTAGGTAAAAAATAAACTATCCAGCCATTTAAGCTACAAATATTAGTGTTTGCATATGCAATAACCCTTATTTCATTCTGATAAAAAGCAACGCTCCCACTGGCGTATTTTTTGAACCGTGGTTTAGTGATATGCTTTTCAATAAACCTTGTAAAAAAATTCAACGTTTTGAGACTGAGCATATCCTTTGATTTCCTGTAGTAGTTGTTTTTGCATGCCTTTAGGTTTGATAGGAACCCGTAGATCAAGCCCTATTTTGTTAAAGTCATCACCCAACTTTAATGGATTTTTTAGTTTTCCTCCAAAAATCGGTTTCCCAGCAATATCATCAATAGAGTTTTTAAGGGCCTTTCTAAGCTTTGCCGGATTTTGATACATGATTTAATCTTTATCTTTGAGCAAATTATTTATAATTTTGTTAAGTTCTTTATGTGTAAAGTAAAATTCAGGACCGTCTTCCATAGCACCAATAGCTAAAATCAAATCTTCAAAATTTTTATCCACATTACCGATGTTATCATAAAAGTACTGATAAGCCCAATGACCTATAGATTCAAAGCTTTTTTTTTTGATCAATTTTTTTCTTCAAGCTAAGAGCAAATTTTTTTTTTAAATATTTGGCCATTCTATTATTTTCCAAAAATAGTTTCTATTTCTTTTTGCGTCAAGGGAAAGTGATTTGAGTTAACATTTTGGCCATTAATCATTTTTGGATGAATTCTATTAACTTTACCCTTTTTATCATAACATTCACTCCATGCACAAGGGTGACCTCATGAAAAATTTTGAGAGAGGATTTTGTGAAGAGTGTCAGGATGCCAGCCAGCAACTTTACGTAAGCGCTTGATCCCAGGGTCCAGTCAAACAAAGTGCGCAGCTCAATTAATTGTAAAAGGCGCTGCATCAACATGCAATGTGCGTAACGGCTTGCAAGTTTGGCGCCTCCACGCCAGCCCGCGCAGGCAGCTCATTCAACGCACCCAGCAAGTTTAAATACACCCCATCTGTGCACGCAAGGCTGCTTGCTTCTTCTTGATCCAGAAAACGTTTGTTATGTCCCCGGTTCCCCATAAACAACGCCTCTAGCACCGGCGATAGCTGAGCTTCAAGAAACTTAGCCTGCTGCTTTTTATACTGCTTCATCTCAAGATCATACACCTGCTTTGCCGCCACTTCTTGCTCCGCTGACCACGCCTTAAACGCTGTGTTCAATCCACTTACAAACTGACCCTTCAACCGGTTTGATCCAAAAGAGTTTTCAGAAGCATCTGTAAGATTACGAACAATCTCTTCAGCAACCTGATCCTGCGTTTGACCACTCTTCAGCTCCCGCGCAAACGCTGCGGTGAAAGTCTCTGCGTTGTCTTGAATATACTGATTCACAAACCCCTCATCCAAAGCAGCTCTTTCTGACATCACAGGCTTTTCATGTCCTAATTTGTGAATCTCTTTCGCAACTTTTCCAAGATAGACTATAGCATCATGTTGCACGTCTTTTCCGACCATAATTTGTTGAATCGCTCCAACCACTTCAGGATGCTCTGCCATGAAAATCCCTGAATCGTCATACCCAGCTGCGCCCGGAACCTTCTGCTGCACCTCACTCCAATGCCCTGCAATGTAATGCTTAATCCGAGGCATCATCGCTTCTGCTTTAAATACTTGATACGCTCCAATTAAAAGATCGCGAATCGTTGGAAGGTTTGCTCCTCGATAAGGCACAAAGTCTGGGCGAATCTGTCTGTTAATGCGCTCTAATGTATGCAACGCACACTCAGCTTTAAATGCACTTTCTGAAAGCGTTTCTTTTTCTGCTTCTGAGGCTGAGCTGTTTTTTAAGGTCACTGCCTCTTTAATAGCGGTAAGATCTTGCTGAAGCGCGGCATGCACCTCCTCAAAAGACGGATGTTCTGCTGTTGCATCCAGGCCTGGTACGTGTTTTTCAAGCACAGGTTTGAAGCTTTCATTTGCCAACAACGCTTCATAGTTGTCATAAAACACCTGCCTCTGCGCTGTTAACGCTTCTCCACCTTGAACGCTTAAACGAACCCTATTAAAAGGCACTGTTGGATCTTCAATCAACTCCAACATGCGGGAGAAACGCTCATTTGCTTGCAAACCATGCTCTGCGACATCTCGGTTCAATTGAGTTAGTACAGCTGTTACCCGCTGATCAAGGTTAACACCTTGATTAAGCGCCTGTTTTAATCGGGAAGCAACTAGACCGCCATCAACCCAAGCCATTCCGTTCACCAACCGCTGATACTCTTCTATAAAACCTGCTCTCTGGTCTGCATCTGGAATCTTCCCAAGTACTTCGATAATGTCAGCTCTATCGAATCCACCCATATCTGCTGTTATCAACTCTTGTGCCTGAACAACAAAAACTACTCTCTGCGCTGCATCTGGAATCTTCCCAAGCGCTTCGATAATTTTAGCGCTATCACATCC
>CAYGMA010000138.1:0-2818 GCA_964351045.1 uncultured Holosporaceae bacterium
TGTTTAAGCTGGATCAAGGCGTGCGTATGGTTCCTGGAGGGACTTCTGTGCGTTCAGGGACTTATATTTCTTCAAAAGTTGGTATCATGCCGCCAAGTTTTATCAATATAGGTGCTTATGTAGATGAAGGCGTAATGATTGATAGTCATGTGTTAGTGGGCTCTTGTGCTCAGATTGGAAAAAACGTGCATCTTTCTACAGGGGTTCAGCTTGCAGGAGTTCTGGAGCCTGTTTCTGCTCAGCCCGTTATTATTGAAGAGGACGTTTTTGTGGGAGCAGGGTGTTTTATTTTGGAAGGGCTTTGTGTTCGAAAAGGAGCAATTTTGGCACCGGGAGTGACGCTCTCTAACTCAATCGAAGTGATTGATTTGGTTCAAGAGAAAGTTTTGCCACGCGGAGGAGATATTCCTGAAAATGCTGTGGTGATTCCTGGAACAAAGCCTGTCTCTTCTGATTGGGGGAAAAGCCAGGGGATTTCAAAAAAATGTGCATTGATCGTTAAGTATCGAGATGAAAAATCAAATGCGGCCGTTGAGTTGGAATCAGTGCTGAGATAAGGATGACATTTTTTAAGAAAGCATGTGCGTCTGGAAATGATTTTGTCATTATTGACGAACGAGATCGACCGACTCAATGGAGTCGTAAAGACATCCAAGAAATTTGCCACAGGAAATTAGGGGTCGGCGCGGATCAAGTTTTAATTTTGCGAGAGCCATCTTCTGCTGCGGCCGACGTTCAGATGACGGTGTATAATGCAGATGGTTCTCAGGCTGAGCAATGTGGAAATGGGTTGCGTGCTATAACGGCTTACTTGTTAAAAGGGAACGATTTTGGGTTAACAAAAATTAAAGTGCAATCAAAGAAAAACGCAATCCATGAGTGCTCTCTCCTTAATGAAGAAAATATCATGGTTCATATGGGGTGGCCGGTTGAGGTGAACAAGGATTTTTCTTTTATTGATTCAGATCTTTTTTACGCGCCTATGTATATTAAAATAGGAAACCCCCATCTTGTTTTGTGGGTGAAAGCACTTGATCAGATTGATATTGATTCTGTTTCAAAACAAGTTCAGCCTCATTTTGAAGAAGGGGTGAATATTCACTTTGTGCAAAAAAAATCACCAAATGAAATTAGGGTTCGTCATTGGGAGCGGGGTGTGGGAGAAACACTTTCCTGTGGGAGTGGAACTGTTTCTATTGTTTTTGCTGGCCATCAGTTGGGGCTTTTGGAAGGGGATGTTTTGGTGCGCCCATCTGAAGAAACTTTGTTTGTTGAACGGCGACAAGAAGGGTATTATTTAACAGGGCGCGTTCAAATTGTTTTTGATGGACGTTTAAGGATACAGAGATGAACCATAAATATATTCCTGTTCGCACACTTGCTTCTGGTCATGAGTATGGATTGGATGTTTATACGTTTGAACCTGAAAAATCATGGGGTACAGTCTATTTTCAAGCTGCTCTTCATGGTGCTGAGGTGCAGGGAATAGGGGTGATTCATCAGCTCATGCAGTTTCTAAAAAAAGAACAATTTCCCTATACAGTGAAGGTGGTTGCATGTGCAAACCCTCAAGCCCTTGATACAAAAATGGGGGAGTATACATACGGGCGGTTTGATCCTAAAACAGGGGTGAATTGGAATAGAGGATTTAAAAATCTTCTAGAGGCATCTCCTTTTTTTGAGGTTTTTGATTTAGAGGGCTTTGTCCAGGCGCATAGAAAAGAAGATTTTTCATCGGTTTGTCAGACATTTGAAGCTAAGCTGCGGGAGCGCTTGATGGTGTTGCTCGATCATCCGCTGGCGCCAGAGGAAAAATTAGCGTTAACGCTACACGCAGAAGCGCTTGAGGCAGATTATTGTTTTGATTTGCATTGTGACTCGGTGTCCGTTCCCTATATTTATTTGCCAAGCTACCTTGTTACGAAGCGGTTGAAGCATTTTAAGAGCTGTTATTTTATTGAAACACCGTGTGAGTTTAGTCCATGTTTTAACCAAGCTCTCTTTTTCCCATTTTGGAAATTAACGCATTGTTGGAATATGCAAACAGGACAAGATCAAGTTCCTCCAAAGCATTCGTTTACTTATGAGCTCGGCTCTAAAGAGTCTTTGGATATGGAAGCAGCAAAGGAGCTCATGACTGGGATTGTTCGGTATGTTCTGAATAAAGAAGACGCGAACAAAAAAGATTACTATGTGTGCCAAGAAAAAGATTATGTGCGTCTAAGAGCCCTAAAAGGCGGGTTGGTTGATTATCAAGATGCACTTTTGGGGAGGGCAGTTTGCTCAGGGCAGCCGTTGGCACAGCTTTTTTCAAAAGAAGACCTTGTTTCAGGGAAAGAGGGGCAGTCTATTGTGTGTGATCAGGAAAGCGTTTTGTTAACACGGACGTCTTCGTCGGTGCTCCATGAAGGGGATGAGGTTGTGAAAGTTATGACACACTATAAGCTGCTTTCTTAGTTGAAATGAGGCATGGTACAGTTTTTTAGGCAAAGGATGGTTAGATGAGTGCAACAAAAGAGGCGCTTTCAGAAAAAGGGCAAAGGCGCCGCGATTTTATTACGTTAACTGCAACGGCTATGGGGGGCGTTTTGGCTGGCTCTGTTGCTTGGCCGTTTATTCAGAGTATGAATCCTGCGGCAGATACGCTTGCACAATCAACCACAGAAGTGAATTTAGCTCCTATTTTAGAAGGCGCAGCTCTCACAGTTATCTGGCAAGGACGCCCGGTTTTTGTGCGCCATCGAACAGCCCAAGAAATTGAAGAAGCGCGGTCTGTTCCGCTTGACTTGCTGCCTGATCCTCAAAAAGATCAAGCGCG
>CAYGMA010000139.1:0-2807 GCA_964351045.1 uncultured Holosporaceae bacterium
TTTTTTGTTCATACGTCCTGCCACTTATTTCTTCACACACAACTTTTCGCGTCACGCCACTTCGCCGTCTCTCACAATAAAGAATATCTTGCGCCCTTGGCTCTGAGGCCACAGCTCCGTCTGTGTCCCTTGATTTCTCTGACCCTAACGTATTTTCTGCGTCATCCTCTACTAACGCCTCTTCACCCAGATCCTCTGGATTGTTTTCTGAGTTATCATTCTGATACCCATCTGCGGGCTTCACTTCTTCTTTCGTTTCTTGATTATATTGAGAACCATCTTTACGCGTACAAATTGCATCATCCCACGTTTCATCTCGCGCACATGTAACAGTTGGGCTCTCTTCTTTCTTCTTTTTCGCCTCACTAGCTTCTGGGTTATTTTCTGGGTTGTCGTTTTGATAGCCATCTCCAGGAGACGCTCCTGTTCCTGCATCCTGGTTACCCGTGCCCCACGCTCCTTCAGGGGCGTTGTCTTCTTTTATAGCACCTTGCTCATCACCCCCACCTTTATTGGAACCATCCGCTGGAAGATCTGCCGTTCCCGTTTCCGGCTGCAAAACCCTATCTGACTCTTCCATAGCCGCCTGGGACTTTTGCCGATCTATCTCAGCTTCTTTTTGCAACACCTCGGCACGCTGCTCTTTTGCCTCTGCCTGGGCTCGAAGCTCAGCCGCTTCATTGGCACGCTCTGCCGCTAATTGTTTTTGTGCCGCATCTTCTTGAAGAGCACGAACATCCTCACTTGCTGGCGCTGGAGGAAGATCGTTTTGGGGAGATGGAGCAACCTGCTGAGACGGGGATTGAGACGGTGGAGAACCTTCAGCTCCCTGAGCTTGGATGCCTCCCGGAATATCATATCCATCTGTTTTCACAGAATAGACGTCCACCCCATAAAAAAGAATGATAAAAAAAACCAATACCGCCATTAGATACTCCTATGCCCCTTAGGTCGCATCTATAAAGTCTAACACAGTGAAAAAAAAAATCATGCGAAATTCAGTGAGATGCATGAATTTTTTCCTGCGCAAAAATAGCTCTCCCCTTCGACGCTCCGAGACTTGATCGCGGAGTCCAGTCAACAAAAGCGCGTAGCTCAATATCCTATTAGGCTTACTTACCCTGATGCCAGAAAACCAATGTGTTCTTAACGGGTTCTTTTGCATCAACCTGTGGCCAGGGGAAAAGAACTTTAACATCTGAAAATTTCTGAAACCCAAAATGCGTCCAAATGGGCTCTAGAGACACATAATTCTGTGGTTTCAACGGGTGATCATCCGGCCTCTCAACAGTCATGAGCGTTAACTTTCTACCCATTTTCCGAGCCACCTGTTCATGAAACTCAAAAAATTTCCGCGCTAAGCCTTTATGTCGATAAGTCGGCATTAACATAACCTCACCAATATACAAGTAATCCGATGGGGTCAGCCCTTTTTCTGAAAAGGAGGCCGCTATTTCTGGCATCTCTTCTTCAAGTGGAATATTATTGGAAAACCCAACAACGTCACACCCATCAAACACTAAAAGCACACGACTGTTTTTAGACTTAAAGTAGATCTCCAAATACTCTTTTTCTTCCTTGAGATTTCCGTCATACAAGTAAGGATATTCACGAAACATTGTGAGTCGTAAGCGCGCAATATCCTCCACATACTTTCGTGCTTCTGCGCCAGAAAAAACTTTTAAAGAAACTGTATCAGTCTGTTGATGCAAAACAGAGTCTCCTTTTGATAGAAAAGCAAACATAAACACACCTAAAGCAAAAAAACATCTCATCCACATACCTCTCTCTAAACATAGCAGCTTACGTAATTTTATTTTTCCAAGTACCAAGCAGATGGGGTATCCAAAACTTTCTTCATCATAAGATAGTTCAAATGGTGCCCTGGATTGTAGGTCTTACAATAAAGCTTTAAGGGCCACCCAAGCAATGAAAAATCTCCCACAACGTCTAAAATTTTATGACGCGCACATTCATTGTCAAACCGCACCCCGTCTTCATTCATCACAGCGCCCTCTTGAATCACAACCGTGTTGTCCAGAGATGCTCCTTTAGAAAGTCCAGCGGCCCACATTTTTTCAGCATCTTCATAAAACCCAAAAGTGCGTGCTTTTGAAATATCAGATGCAAAATGGTGATACACATCCTCAATAACACTGCGCTGTGCTTCAACGCCTTCCCGTCCCTTAAAATCTTGAGTCACATCAATGGAAAAAACATCACACGGCTCAAGAGTCATATGCGCCCCATAGTCAGTCTGAATCGAGAGGGGCTGCGTTAAAACCAACGTCTCTTTTGTGTGCGACGCATCCTCAACACCTGCCGCTCTTACTAATTCTAAGAAAGGCGCTGCACTTCCATCCATAATCGGCATCTCAGGCCCATCCACATCGATATACACATCTGAAACACCCGCCGTCGACAACGCTGCGAGCACATGCTCAACCGTTGAAACACGCACCCCTTCCTCATTGCCAAGGGAGGTATTAAATTTTGTATCCACCACATGTTCAAGTTTTGCTTCAATCACATTATTTTCTGAAAGATCTGTCCGCCTAAAAACACGTCCCACACCAGCCGGCGCTGGATGAAATGTTAACTGAATACGGGAACCAGAATGAACGCCCACCCCTGAACAAGACGCAGACTTTTTAAGAACAAAACACATAAACTCTAAAACTTAACTATTTGAAAAAACTATACAGAAAAATCAAAGGAACCACATAGAAACTGTTTATTACAGTATATTGCATGTGGTGCCCAGAGGCGGGCTCGAACCACCGACACAAGGATTTTCAGTCCTTTGC
>CAYGMA010000140.1:0-2802 GCA_964351045.1 uncultured Holosporaceae bacterium
TGACGGCGCGCGATTGGGAACCTAAAATTCATAAGTTAATCGCTGACTCTATCTCACAATAACAATATGTTGCATCACTCGGCGTAAGTTCTTTGCAATATTCGTAATCAATGCCGCCGATCTCTTTTAAGAAATACGGCAAGTCCTTTTTCTTCGCAAACCCTGCGAGCTGTGACCCTGCCCAGAGCCGCGTATCAATAACTGTCTTCACGCCTGCGTGTTTGAGCCGTTCAAAGAAATCCTCCGCGCTCAAACCGCTCACGCCAATTGTATAAATTTTGATTGCTATTTTCATATTCTCAAGCTTATCAATTTGATAAATACTGTGTTTACGTATACGCTTCATTCTATTCCAAAATAGAGAAGTTTATAGGCTTTAGACTGAGAAAATGAGTAAGAACCTTGCTTTAGAAGAGTATATTTTACAGACAGATTTTGTCGAACACATAGAGGACAGACTAGGGAAAGAAACCTGGCTGATCTGTTATGAGTCATATAAGGATGATACGATCTTTGGAAAAGAAAGCTATGGAGCGTATTGCGCACTTATTCCTATTCACAAAGTTTCCAAAGTTATGGAGGGGTTCCAATGGGATTTAACCAGTCAGTCGCATAGGCCGGGGTTTTCAATTTCCCACCCGAATGGAAAGGAAATCATTAAATACCACCGATTTACGTGCTCAAATAACTATTTGCCGTTGGTCATTCGAAGAGATTTTTCAGGTGTATTTGAGGCGTATTATGAAGTTCTGGAGGAATTTCGACTTTACCACAACCTGTTTGAAGATAAGAAAACGGGTAATTTTTTTAAAATTATTGATGACAGTGGTAATACGGCAGAAGTTGTCAGGGTTGGCCGTAAAAAGGTTGTAATCAGGCTCCTTGAAATCAGACAATTTCTTGCTGCCAAAAAAATGGCTTTAGCATCTTATTTTGAAAAGACCCGTTATTCAAAAGACGAGTTGCCGGATACGCTCTCAAAGAAAAAAATAGCCACCGAAGTAAGGGAGAGGGACTATGGTTTTGTGAGGTATGGAGAGAACTATGAGTTCTCTTGTTTCGGGGCTAAGTCTTTTTCCAGGGTTTGCGGCAAAAAAATTATTCGTCCTATACCCATAGAAAAATGTGGTATGTGGCCCTATGCAGATGGCAATGACGGTTATGAAGAGTTCATTATCAATGTAGATGAGAATGGCGACAATATGCTTTCAACATGCGACGAAAGCCAACTTGCCAATTATTTCGGAGCAAATCCCGATGCTCCCCATTATCTGACACCGGTTTTCTTTCAAAGAGATGTCCTGACTAAATATTACGCTAACACAGAGAGGTATGAAATCGAAGATGGGCAGCTTCGCTGCCGGGGGTTTTGGTCCTTGCGGTTGGACAATAACCATCCTGAGCACGTCATGGTGTATTTAGGAGACTTAGGGTATATGCCCTTTACTGAGCAAAAACATTGGCGCTCATTTAACCTTTCTCCTGAGGAAAGGACCATGAGCAAAGCCTATTATATGCGTAGTATTTTGGGCCAGTTCTATGAAACGGAAAGCCCGGATTTGCGTTTTAAGAAGGTTTTTGATAGCCTCCAGGAAAAATGGAGAAAAAATTACGGATGGGACTTGTTTCTACCGTTAAGCAAAGATGACCGACATTATTTTTCCTCCCTGCGGGTTCCTCTGAATGAGCAGCAATCAGAATTTGATCATCAAATACACGGTCTTGCGAAGGTTCTCGTTGATAGCATTAATGTTAGCGGACTTACGGAGCATTACGGATTTACAATCCCGGATGATAAGCGGGGCAAAAGCTTATACGTGTTTGAGATATTTTTAAAAGCTTTGGGTGTTTTTGAGGCCAAAGGGTATATCAAATTTTTAAGAGATATCCAGGGCTTGCGATCCTCAGGCACGGCACACCGCAAAGGTTCCAATTATCAAAAAATCATGAACCGTCTTGATGTGCAGACGCACGGTTACAAGATTATCTGTGTTGAGATTTTCTATACAGCAGAAAAGTTATTGCAAGACCTTATAGGTAACATGACCGACGCGTCCTAAAAAAGTCTGTCTAAGAGTGATCGCGAACAGATAGATCTCTTTTTGGCAAAATGACCCATCTAAAATCACCCCGTTCGCGCCGGTTATGCTGAAAACACAACCCAAAAACTTAAAATCGTCTCTTTCGGGTTTATTTGATTGATATTTTGAGCGTTTATACTTTCTAGCTTATCTTGATAATTGTTATATCAAAATCCTCAAATCAAGCCTTGGTTTTTCTGCCACTTCAACACTTGTAAATAAAGCGGGTTAATGTTTATGTAAAAAATTCTGGAAATTATATTGCGAGATGTCTATAAGTTGGTTTTTAAATTTATATTATATGGAATTAATATGAATGAAGCCGCTTTTTTAGCTGAACATCCAGACGCTGCTAGGGAACTGTTTCAGCCAGCTCTAGTACTTTCCATAGAAAGCTTGTAAAAATTCCACATATTTTTATCATATTTAAAAAAAATTTGGATTTTTTTAACATATTGCAGGTAGCTTCGTTAGTATGAGTACAAAAAATTTTACAGCGGCAAGTGCAGAAGACAGAGAACCAGGAACGGGAAACCCTGAAACCGGAAGTAGTGTATGGAGCGGCGCCGGTAAAAGGCTTTTGCTCGCCGGGGCAGTTGGCTTTGCCATGTTTACAGGTAGTGCGCTTTTTGGTGCGAGTGCCGCATTCGCACTGGCGGCCGGTGTAGGCGGGTTTTCAGGGGCATTTCTAACACGTTCACCTTTATGGGGGGTGGTTATC
>CAYGMA010000141.1:0-1703 GCA_964351045.1 uncultured Holosporaceae bacterium
CAACCACGTCAACGACTGCTACACCTGCAACAGGAGTGAATGCAGCATCTAATGTAAGTCAGCCCGTGAAGCAACAAACAGATCAGGAAAAACTTGTTGATCTTAAACAAGCAATTGCTAAATTAAAAACCGAAAAAACAGGCCTTGAAGGAGAGTTGACGCAGTTGACTAATACACTAACTCGCACTATGGGTTTTTCGCAAGAAGCACTTGAATTGGCTGAGAATTTTTTGGACGCTAAAACGACTGGAAAGAAAAGAAAAAAGAAAACAGCCACTTCAAAACGCGATGGGTGTTTAGCCGCTCTTAAAACTCTAAAGGGGGATTTTGACGATCCTCAAAACACTGCACAAAAAGCAGCGACTAAAAAGGCTGACGCTTTAATGGGTGACTTAGAAGAGGCTATACAGAACGTGAGCAAAAAAACATACTCTAAAAAAGAAGCGTTTTCAGAGTTAGTTAAGGCGTTTAAAGTTGCCTTGGAAGAACAAAAAGATGAAGCTACTGTAAAAAATACTGAGCTTCAGGGTGTGCTACAAAAGGTGAAAACACTTGAAGAGGGAGAAAAAACTCTTGAGCAACTTATTTCAAGTAAGAAATAAAAACCTTTAACTTTTTCTGGATGGCAAGCTTGATAAAACGCTTAAAAATCCAGTGAGAAGATACTGAACATTAAGAAAGCGCTCTCATTTGAGGGCGTTTTTTTTGTTTTTTTTCAGTGCTATCGCCTTTTTTTTGGTTAGGCCCTGGTGAGGGGGCTTGACGAGGTCTCATTATCGATGCGTGCAGCTCACCTGATTGTAAAAAAAAGAGGCGTTCCGCCCCTTAATCACTGGACTCCGCGATCAAGTCGCGGAGCGTAGGGTGTGTGGCTAAAGTCGAGGGGCGTAGAGAGAAAAAGTAGTCGTGGGACGTCGGGTGTGGAAACAAGGCTTTTTACGCTATTGCTCTCATTTTAACTCCTGCCAATTTTAACTGAATTTAGCTCTATCGCACATTTATGGCTGGACTCTCTGGGGCAAGCCCCAGGGCGTAAAGGAAAGAGGGCTCGAGAAGAGAGTAAGACGTTGAGAAAGAGAGTGCATCAGGACATAGCAGAAAAAATGCCAGAAATACTAAAAGAAGGGTGCCTGGGTGCAGGAACTAAGGATAAGGAAGATATGAAGTGGTTTTAGAGTAAAAAAGGGCACAGAGGCGTGGAGAAAGAAAGTATCTCGATAGGGATGTGTATTTATAGGGATTTCTCTCTAATGCGTCGGGAGAAGGCGTGACACCAGGAAGCAGCGTGTGTGTGAGATGCCAAAGAACCTCATTTTCTTTTTATGTTCCATCTGACTTTAGCTGTATAGTGTGACAGGTGATTAAAAACCATGAGAGGAAAAAGTTAGAGGAGGGGGGGGAAGCTACAGGCAAAGCAATGGTAGAGAGTAAAAGATTTCTCCGCTATATATTTCCCAAGAAACTGTTGACCATGATGAAATCCGGTCTCTTTTCCCTGCGAGCCTCTAGCGATTTCTAGTGTTATCTTAGGGGCTTGTTAAAAATATGCGCTAGAGTTTCTCTACGCTTGTTTTAGCTCTTCTTCAAAGATCTCATGGAAATCGCCCGCATCGCCTTCTAAGAAATGACGGCGGCACACAGAAAGATAGAGATCATTGCCTCCAATCACGCCGGGATCGCGGCCATGGTGGAGGACTGCGGCG
>CAYGMA010000141.1:1728-2755 GCA_964351045.1 uncultured Holosporaceae bacterium
TTTTGCTTTGGTTAAGAAGTGGCACTCATCCACAAGAACGCAGACTTTTTTTCCTTTAAGATGCTCAAGGCGGGCTTTTACATCTTCAAGAAAATTAAACGTTCCATCAAAAGAAATAGCCCGCGTTTGCAACCCAATACGTGACGTGATCTGATTGGGGGCATATCGATCATCAATACTCGGTGTGTACAAAATGGTCTCCATGCCGCGTTCGCGGTAGTTATAATCGGTTTGCAAAAGACACGTGCTTTTTCCGGCGTTCATTGCAGAATAATAAAAATAAAGTTTTGCCATGTGCGATAAATTTTTGTTCTTAAAAAGCTAAACCGAACAGCCCCTTAAGGTCAAGCCATCATTCTGATTTTTTTACTTTTTCAGACTAAAAGAGACTTTATTAAGCGTCTTATCAATAAAAACAGAGGCGGCGTTTTTTTCTATAAGAGAGAGACCATGGGATAAAGGAGACTGCTTCTCATTTTTCGTCCATTCTCCTTGAGACTGAACAGAAAAAAGAGAATTATTTTCTTGTTGATGAAGTGCAATAATCAGGCGTTTTTGAGATATTTCTGGGGTTTTTAAAGCCGTTTCTATGTGTTTTTTAATGCGTTCAAGGCCTTTTAATGTTGATCTATCCTCTGGATTAATCCCCGCGATGCCATATAAAATTGCATTAGCAATCAGCTCTTGAAGCATCAAGATTAAAAGCTCTGGATCAGGCGCTCTAAATCTGTGTGCTTTTAGGGCGTTATATATATGATGTGCTAAATCATAGCCATAGGCGCTTTGTGCTGAAATGGAAACGCCAAACACCAATCCTTCTAATATTCCTTCAGAAAGTCCAAATGGTGTATGAAACTTTGTTTCTTGAATGATGAGTTTAGGCGTACAGCTTAAAAGTGTTGTGAACTCTTCTTCAGTCTCAAATGGTGCCAGTCAAATTTGATTTTTAAGCTCCTTAGCGGGAGTGGGGCGATCTTGAGCAAGCGGACGCTTAAGTGTGTTGGTAAGAGAGTTTAAATCCGCTTGT
>CAYGMA010000142.1:0-2746 GCA_964351045.1 uncultured Holosporaceae bacterium
AAGAAAAATAAAAGAGGGGATGAGTCAAGGAGGAAAAAGAGTTGGGGTCAAAGTAGAAGAAAGAGCTAAAGGAAAAGGCGGAATATAAAAGACTTCTAGATATCTCCCGTATCTTCTTTCGATGTTCTGTTCTCTCCACATGATGTTTTGGCGCTTGGTTTCAAAATCCAGCGCGACGGATGATGCACAAGAGAAATTCTTGAGCTGCGCACTTCTATAACTGGACCCTGGGGTCAAGCCCCAGGGCGTAGAGAGGGGAGTTCGGGGCGTAGTGGGGGGAGCTGGTTTATAACTAGACCTTGATACACGCGCCGGGACGCAGGGAGGAAGGGCCTTGCCTCCACTTCCAACGCTCCGCGACTTGATCGCGGAGTCCAGTAATCAAAGGGGCGGAACGCCTCTTTTTTTACGATTAGTTGAGCTGCGCACTTTGTTTGACTGGGCCCTGGGGTCAAGCCTCAGGGCGTAGAGGAGGAGAGGTAGGGCGTCGAGGGGCGAAGAGAAAGAGGGCCCTAGAGCGTAGAGAGGGGGTGCCGGGGAATAGAGAGAAGTATGTCTCGATAGGGCCGCTTTATCTGAATTTAGCTATACTAAGGCAACTATAACTTCTTGCAAAGTAGTAGAAATGTTTTTAGCATAAGTTGGTATAAACAACTAACAGGATGCTTTGAATGACAAAAAAATTACTTATTTTAGGAACATTAGCAGTTGCTACTTTTTCAATGCCTCAGGCAATGATGAAATGGGGTGATGGGCAAAGAGAGGAAAGGCAAGCGACTATTCATGGCGCGGAAGCACCGGATATTAGCACGTTAGAGAAGATGTGGAGTTTGGCTAATGGTGCAAAAGAAAGTAATGATGCTGACAGGTTAAAACATATTGCGATAATGGCTTTAGAAAATCCAGACGCGGTTTCAGAAAAGCCAGATGGAACTTTTGGTGTAGATGTTAAAAAAGCGCTATTGGGGAATGGCTCTGACGTTACGCTTTCATTTAATTTTAAGGAAAAAGAAAACGAAGAGATTCAATTTTCAACTGACTTCAGCCCTTTGGAAGTGCGTGCAGGGAAGAAGCTCAAAACTTTAGAGGCATTATGGGCGTTTCTTTCAGAAAAAAATAAGGAAGCGCTTTCGGGCTTACATGGTGTTTTATGTGGTCTTGATGCGGGGAAACACTATGGTGATGGAACCTTTTCAGTGGAAGTGAGAGATACTCGTACATTAGGAGAAAATGAGAAAGGATATCCAGTAAAAGTGATCTTGCGCTTTAGATTTAATAAAAAGCAAGATAAAGAGCTTCCTTACACGCATGTAGTTGAGTCACAGTTTTCTCAAGAGGCTGAAGACTCTGACGTTGAGGGGGGTAATAGTGATGATGAGAGGGCTGACTCCTAAATAAATTTATATATTTTTTACGATTAAGAGGCCTTTTTGGGCCTCTTTTTTTTATGAAAACTTAGGTTTCTCAAGTAGTCATTAGTAATGATTTTATTTTTATTGACTAATGGACAGAAATTCTCAACACTTAAAGTAAGGCTTCTAACAAAATTAAAACACTCATTTACAGGGAGGACACCATGAAAAGATTATTTATTGGGGCTTTTTTGTCCGTCGCGCACTTTTCGCTGCTTCACGCAATGCCGAGCAGCGCCCCGCATTCTCCAATTCATGCTATTTCTATGACTTTTGATGAAGAGGATCTGGCAGCAGGGGTGAGGCTTCTGGGTGAAAAAAAAGGGCCGGCGCTTCATGAGCAAACGCCCTTTATTTCTGCTGTGCGTCGATTGAATTTTAACCTCCCTCCAGAGGAGAGATCTGCGGGAAAAAAAGAGCATCAGGCAGTGCGAATAGATGAGAAAGAAGAAGCGGAGAAAGCGCCGGAAGAGCCGGAGAAGAAAGTTTCTTTGAAAGAAGAGCTTCAAGAAGAAATTCAAGAAGCGCTCCATGATCCTGGGCATCGACAGAAGCTAGAAAAGAGGCTTTTAAGCGAGATGGATGCAACGTTGAAGCAAATGCATGCAAAGCTGGAGGAGACAGGGAAAGATGCAGAAGAAGAAAAGAGGCGGTTTATTCAGTCGGCGCTGGATACTGAAACAATGACAGACTTGTTGAAGCTGATTCAGGCCGCTAAAAAAAGGCGGGATGAGGCAGAATTAAATGCTTTTATCAGCTTTGCGTTGACTCAGCCAGAGTTGTTTGCAGAAAAGCCAGGAGGAACCTTTGAGCTGAAGGTTGAAAAAGCCGTTAGTGGACTCTATTCACTTGTTAAATTCATCTTTAGGATTGAGGAAGTGAGGGAGTCAGAGATTTATTTGGTGAATCAAAAGCCTTTGGAACTGTATGCAGGGAAGACGCTCGATTCTGTGCAAGCCTTGTGGGACTTTTTTTCTGAAAGGCATTTGCAAAAAAGTCTTTCTCCCTTACTTGGTTATTTAGCTGACTTTTTCCCGACGAGACCACGGCTCATTCAATTTGAAGATGGATACTTTTCACTGTATGGAGAAGAATTTGGGGAAGTAACTGCAGATATTATTTTAAGATTTACGTTTACAAAAACAGGGGAAGTAGAAGAGCTTCATCATGGTGCTCTTAAGAAAACAAAAACCATGACGCTTTCTTTCTAGAATTAAATTCAGTTGAAATTGGCATGAGTAAAAATGGATGCAATAGACTGAAAGGACTTGTCTCCCCTCCCTACGCTCCGCGACTTGATCGCGGAGTCCAGTGATTAAGGAGGCGGAACGCCT
>CAYGMA010000143.1:0-2705 GCA_964351045.1 uncultured Holosporaceae bacterium
ACAGCCTTCTTCAACAATGATTGTATGCAAAAAGATTACAGCGGGGGCAGTTTGATGTGTTACGAGTGTCATGCCAAGGATATATTCTGCATGGGTGCGAACTTCCTCGAGGCTTTTTGCAAGTTTTACGCCTCCTCCTTGGCCACGACCGCCGGCATGAATTTGCGCCTTTACTACCCAAATAGGGCCGCCAAGGGCTTTTGCTCCTTTAACAGCCTGATCAACAGTTTCTGCAACTTCATTTTTGAGAACAGGAATGCCGTATGATTTTAGTAAGTCTTTTACTTGATACTCATGAATGTTCATTCTACTCTCATGCAATTATTTTTTTGAGGTCTTCAACTAGGTTTTGGACGGCTTTAATAGAGGTGTTTAACATTGATTGTTCTTCTTCATTTAGAGCGTATTCAATGATTTCTTCAACACCATTAGATCCTATGACAACAGGCACTCCAACGTATAGTTCTTTTACACCATATTGTCCGGTTAATTGAGCAGCACACGGTAGGACACGGCGTTTGTTATGAAGATAAGATTCTGCCATGGAAATAGCCGAGGCGGCGGGTGCATAAAATGCGGAGCCATTTTTAAGAAGATTAACAATTTCACCGCCACCTTGGCGGGTGCGCTGGACAATTTCATCCAACCGGTCTTTAGTGATTTTACCTTGTTGAACTAAGTCAGGAAGCGCTGTGCCGTTGATAGAGGAGTAACGGAGTAAAGGAACCATTGTGTCGCCATGGCCGCCTAAAACAGTGGCAACAACATTTTCCATGGAAACATTAAATTCTTGTGCGAGAAACATGCGAAACCGGGAGCTATCCAAAACACCTGCCATGCCGACGACACGTTGAGACGGAAGGCCGCTGACTTCTTTGAAAAGCCAGACCATCACATCCAATGGGTTGGTGATAACGATGACAAAGGCGTTTGGGCAATGAGTTTTAACGTTTTCGGCAACGCTTTTGATAATATTGGCATTGATTTTAAGAAGATCATCACGGCTCATGCCAGGCTTGCGAGGCAGTCCAGCTGTGATAATAACCACATCAGATCCCTTGAGGTCTGACATATCGTTGCTACCTCGGAGGATAGGTTCAAATCCTTCGCACGCTCCCATCTGGCATAGATCAAGGGCCTTACCTTGTGGCATGCCTTCTGCCACGTCAAGCAATAGGATTTCTCCTAAGTGCTTTTGAGCTGCAAGGAGGGCAAGTGTTCCACCAATGTTTCCGGCACCTACTAAACTGATTTTTTTCTGCATCATTCCCTCCTTGAAAAGTTGTCTTAGGATAACGGTATTTAAGGCTGCTGTCTATGGTGGGGTTTTGTGAAGATGGGGTGTTTTTAGCTTTTAAAGCCTCTTTATTGAAAGAAAGCGTTTCAAGAAATTTGGTTATAGTGAGTCGCTGATCTTAGCTTGAAAAAACAGGCAGGTTACAGGCAGGTTAAAGGTGCCTTAAGCCGCTTCTCCAGCTTCTTCTTCTTTTTGAAAATCTCTCAAGTTGAAGTTAAGCAACAAAGGTCCTGCAATGAAAATAGAGGAATAGGTTCCAATCACAACGCCAATGATGATGGGCAGACTGTATGTTGCGATGACTTCTCCGCCAAAGAAATAAAGAGAGAAAAGCGCAACTAATGTTGTTCCTGAGGTCATGAGTGTCCGAGATAAGGTTTCATTAATACTAAGGTTAATGAGGTCTGGAATGGCTTTGCGTTTGTATTTGCGCAAGTTTTCTCGAATGCGGTCATAAATCACCACGGTATCGTTGATGGTGTATCCAATGGTAGTGAGCATGGCAACAATGGCAGTTGTATTAAATTCCACATGAAAGATAGAATAGTACCCAAATACAACAATGGCGTTTTGTAATAAAGCAACGACAGCACACAAACCAAATTGCCACTCAAAGCGGAACCATACGTAAACCAAAATAGCGATAAGGCCATAAAAAATAGCCAGCAGTCCATTTTGAATTAGCTCTTTACCTTGCTTAGGGCCAACAGTTTCTGTTCGGCGAATTTCAAAGCGCCCAGAAAACTTTTTTTGAATGGTTTGAATAGCGCGATCTTTTCCTGCAATACCATCTTTAGGATGTTCAAATTTGATGAGAAGATCAGTAGGACTTCCAAACTCTTGGACTGTGAGATCTCCTAAATTAAGGGTGTTTAGTTCACTACGTAACTCTCCCAGAGGAAGAGGCTCTTGGCTTTTAACTTCCAGCATAACACCCCCCTTGAAATCAATTCCGTAATTTAGATTTTTGGTGATGTAAAGCCCGAGAGACAAAAGAACCAATAAACTTGAAAACGTAAACATAACTTTCCGAAGGCGGATAATATCAAACTTAAAGGTGAGGGGTGTATATTTTAAGAGCATTATTTAACCTCCTTCATGCCAAATGATAAGGGCTTAGATCCAGCAGTTTTATAAAAGATTACGAGAAGTGTTTTTGTAAGGGTGATGGCTGTGAACATGGAGATCAGAATCCCTAAGGTTAAGGTAACTGCAAAACCGCGAACAGGCCCTGTTCCAAATTGGTAGAGCAAGCCAGCACCAATTAAAGTGGTGAGGTTTGAGTCTACAATGGTGCTGATAGCACGCGAGAATCCAGCGCTTATGGCAGAAAAAACTTTTTTAGAAGCATTGAGCTCCTCACGAATGCGCTCAAAGATCAGGACGTTGGCATCAACGGCCATTCCAA
>CAYGMA010000144.1:0-1807 GCA_964351045.1 uncultured Holosporaceae bacterium
TCTAACACCATCCCCCCCCTGTTTGTCAAAAAAAAAATCACAAAAAGTACTAGAAAAAAAACATCACCTCGACTAAGTTACCCCTTAAAGAGGAGCGCTCGTAGCTCAGTTGGATAGAGCAGAAGCCTTCTAAGCTTAAGGTCGGGGGTTCGAATCCTCCCGAGCGCGCCACTTTTCCACCTTCTATTATGAAATAACTTCTCCATTGCGGTTAATCAGGCTGTGCAATTCCTTCTGCGTTTTTGCTTTCCACCAACCCTCCACGTAATGTTTTATAATTCCTTGCGCCCATTCACTGCCATAAACAATCTGGCGCACCTTTACATTTCCAGCTTCCCCAACAAGGGTTTCCTTAATTTTTGTTTCAATCTCTGGTTTTTTTTCTTCTTTCTTTTCCATCAAGTTTTCAAAACTCAAAAGAGCATTCACACACGCCTCTCCAACCATGTTACATTGTTTCCATGTTTGAAAAATTGAAAAAACACCACTCAATTGGCATAGACCTTTATCCACTCCTTTATTTTCTCCCCATGAAAAAAGAAGCATCTCACAAAAAACAGGCAGAGTAATATCTCCTTTTTTTCTAAGATCAACAACAAGCCAACTCTTCCAAAAAAACTGCTGAAGCGCATCCAAATCTCTTAAATATGCCCAAAAAGACGACATCAAGCCCTTAAGTTTCTGCTGCCTTTCATTCAATTCATCTTGCCATATGCGCTTATCTTCAACCCCTAAAAATTTTAAAAGATTAGAGACAGCCTCTTCTTCAGGAGCAAGCTCTTTTTCTCCATGAATCCTCTTAAAAACCTGCTCCATATGCCCTAAGAGAGTGTTTTTCTCCCCTCCTTCCTCCAGTTCAAAACATTCCTCATAAACATTCAACTCAGGAAGCAGCCCATTTACATAAACCGCACCACAAATTACAAAAACAAGCAAACACCGCATCCAACCACCCTTTTTCTATTAGCTTTAAAAGTATAAATTAAATATAAAAAATGTGACATTGCTGATTGCAGCGCGCTCTCACTTTTGATACCGTTTCAAAAAAAGCGAAGTACAATGACCATTCATCTCCACTCCCATGATTTACCAGACTCCCTGGACTTAGGTTCTTCTGTTGCCATTGATACAGAAACCATGGGCCTCAAAATCAGCCGTGACCGGCTATGTCTTGTTCAGCTTTCTTCTGGAGATGGCTCTGCGCACTTGGTTCAAATTGATGCCTGCCCTCAACCTGCACCCAATTTGATTTCTCTTTTAAAAAATCCTTCTATTGAGAAACTCTTTCATTTTGCGCGCTTTGATGTCGCCATCCTAAAACACACATTTAATTGCACTATTCCTAATATTTACTGCACTAAAATTGCCTCTAAGTTAACACGCACCTTTACAGATCGTCATGGCCTTAAAAACCTGTGCTGCGACCTTTTAGGAATCACCCTCGACAAAACAGTCCAAACATCAAATTGGTCAGCTAAAACGTTAACAAACGATCAAAAGGCTTATGCAGCTTCAGATGTGCTCTATCTTCATCAACTTAAAGAAAAGCTAGATGCTCTTTTGGTTGAACAAGATCGCTTAGCACTAGCTCAAAAATATTTTAAATCTCTTGATACCATTACAGATTCAGAAATTGCTGGATTTGATCCTGAATTCGTATTATCACATTAAAAAAAATGAGAGCATAAATGCCTAAAGTTATCTTTATCACACCAGATGAAAAAAAAATTGAAGTAGATGCACCTGCCGGGATATCCATCCTTGAAGTCGCTCATGCGAATAACATTGACCTTGAAGGCGCGTGCGA
>CAYGMA010000144.1:1877-2574 GCA_964351045.1 uncultured Holosporaceae bacterium
GTCTTGCCTGCTCAACGTGTCATGTTGTTGTTGATCCTGAGTGGTACAACAAACTCGAAGAGGCCACAGAAGATGAAGAAGATATGTTGGATTTAGCCTTTGGACTCACCCATACATCTCGCTTAGGATGCCAAATCATTCTAACAGATGAACTAGATGGCATTACTTTGCGCCTTCCAGCTGGCACACGCAACATGCAGCTCGATTAACATGTCTTTAAAATGGACAGATTTTCAAGAAATCGCCATTCAGCTTGAAGAAACCCACCCAGACGCAGACATTGTTTATCTCCGTTTCACTGATCTATGGAAGTGGGTTCAAGAACTCCCTGAGTTTGATGATGACCCCAACAAATCAAATGAAAAAATCCTAGAAGCCATTCAAACCGCTTGGATTTCTGAACGAGAAGAGGCGTGACTCCATCAGAGGGAAAATCCCTTGAGTCGGCCCTTCTCACCCTCTTAAGCCAAGAAAAACGCCTTTCTCTAAAAGAGCTCAAAGATCACGCAGCACACCTTCACCAAAAATATGCCACCAACCCAGAGCAAGCTGGCATTTCCTCACAAGAAGAAGCTCTTTCCTATGCATTCAGCCGCATGCCAGCTACAACCCACGTCTTAAAACGATGCTTGCAAGAAATTCCTTTAGATGCCTCTATCACATCCATTTTAGATATAGGGGCTGGAACAGGCTCTCT
>CAYGMA010000145.1:0-2516 GCA_964351045.1 uncultured Holosporaceae bacterium
TCAACGCCATGTACAAAGGCGATGCATCTCGAAAAAACACCCTCTCTGAACATGGGTTTCGTTTACCCGCCTGTAAAGACAATCGCCCCCTTAAATTCGAAGAGTGGGACTCCCTCCGTCCTCAAACTGTTTTTGTCTCAGCCACCCCTGGCCCCTGGGAAATGGAACAAACCCACGGGGAATTTGTGGAACAAGTTATCCGCCCCACTGGTTTATTAGATCCTGTTTGCGAAATACGTCCTACACAAAACCAGGTGGATGATCTGATCACTGAATGTTTAGCCCGCGCTCAAAAACAAGAACGCGTCCTGGTCACCACCCTCACAAAAAAAATGGCCGAAGCCCTCACCGAGTATCTTTCAGAAGCCGGCTTAAAAGTCCGATACATGCATTCAGATATCGACACCTTAGAGCGCATTGAAATTATTCGCGATCTACGTTTGGGGACCTTTGATGTCCTCATTGGCATCAACCTCTTACGGGAAGGATTGGATATTCCTGAATGCTCTCTCGTTGCCATATTAGATGCTGATAAAGAAGGCTATTTACGCTCAAAAACATCGCTCATCCAAACCATTGGCCGAGCAGCTCGAAATGTCTCGGGGCTAGCTATTTTGTATGCTGACCGCGAAACCAACTCCATCCAAGAAGCCTTAAGCGAGTCACGCCGCCGCCGTGAGAAGCAAGAAGCCTACAATAAAGAACAAGGCCTCACCCCCACGTCCATTCGCAAAAACATTCAAGATATTCTGGGCAGCATTTATGCCAAAGATTCAGTCACCATTTCCAAAATGCCTGAAGAAACCTTGTCTCCAAAAGAGGCCCGAAAACAAATTGAAAAACTCAGAACACAGATGCTGAAAGCCGCTGGAAACCTTGATTTTGAAACCGCCGCAAAACTCCGCGATGAGATCAAAACCTTAGAAGCCAAAGCTCTAGCTTAGATGCTTACTCACCCAGACTAAAACAAGCTCCATTTTTTAGAGCGCACTGCACTGCTATTATCGAATGTGTCAGGTTTTATCTATTGATGATAAAAAAGCTAATTATTTAGAGACACTCAGAAAACCTATATTTATTTTACTGAAAAATTTCACCAAAAAATTTGTCCCAAATTTCAGCTGATTTTTTGTTTAGCGCAATTGCTTTGTCTTTATCTTTTTTGACACCTTCGCCACGATCATACATTATTGCGAGCTTCTCAAATGCAGAAGCGTCACCTAACGCAGCTGCTTTTTCATAATAAGCGCGAGCTTTAGCATAGTCCCTTTTGACTCCTTTTCCATAATGGTAAATGTAACCTAAGCTATAAATGGCACCTGAATCCCCCAAAATAGCAGCTTTTTCATAGAACCGGTATGCTTTAGCATAATCTCGTGTAATGTCCTCACTGCCGGAGAAATAGATTCCACCTAGAAACATAAGGGCTTTGGCATTATCTAATGAAGCAGCTTTTTCAAAATAAGAAAGTGCTTTTCTGTCATCTTGTTTAATACCTTTGTTTTTGAAATAATACATTATTCCTAGATTATAGAAAGCATCTGAATCCCCCAATTCAGCTGCTTTTTCGTAATAAGTGCGGGCTGTTTCACAGTCTCGTCTCATACCCATGGCATAATCATAAAGCACACCAAGGTTATTAAGAGCAGAAGAATGCCCAAGAGCCGCTGCTTGTTCATAATATTTTTTCGCGGTGGGGTAATCTTCTTTCTCACAAGCTGCCCACCCTTTTGCAAAAAAATCACGAGCACGTTGTTGGTTTTCCTCAGAAAAAGGCGCCTTACTTTGAGTATCTCCCAACGCGTTAAAACCAAAACATAAAAAAAACGCAAAAAGCGTGTAACAATATCTCATCTATATCTCCATACCAAATTACAGTTAATATAGGGTTCAAAAATAAAAAGTCACCCAGACTAAAACAGACTCCTTTTTTCAGAGCGCAGTATAAGCAGACTTCTTTTAGCCATTTCACACCCTAACGCGGCGGCTTGACGGAAGTAGTCTTCTGCCTTCTTTAAATCTTTTTTGACGCCTAGGCCCTTAACATAAAGAAATCCAAGATTATGAAGAGCATCTACATCCCCAAGCGCAGCTGATTTTTCATAATATTCTCTAGCCTTTTCATAATTTCTCTTTACCCCATGGCCATGATAATAAAGCATACCAAGGTTAAAAAGAGCTTGTGCCTGACCACCAGACTCAGCCGCTTTTTAACAATAGTCCCTAGCTTTTTCATAATCCTGCTTCACCCCTTGGCCTTTCTCATAAAGCGATCCAAGATTATTAAGAGCAATTGCATCCCCAAGAGCCGCCGCTTGTTCAAGGTATTTTTTCGCTGTGGTGTAATCTTCTTTCTCATAAGCTGTCCAAGCTTGATCAAAAAAATCACGAGCACGTTGTTGGTTTTCCTCAGAAAGAGGTGCTTTGTTTTGGGCATCTCCCAACGCGTTAAAACCAAAATATAAAAAAAACGCAAAAAGCGTGTAACAATATCTCATCTATATCTCCATACCAAA
>CAYGMA010000146.1:0-2511 GCA_964351045.1 uncultured Holosporaceae bacterium
TGTTCCAGCTGTTCCAATTGAAGAGTCCGTCACACCAGATCACATTATCTGTTTAGAAGACGGAAAAGAGCTTAAAATGATCAAAAGACATCTCAAAGCTGTTTACAATATGTCTGTTGAAGAATATCGCAAACGCTGGGGTCTTCCACTTGACTACCCAACTGTAGCGCCAAACTATGCAAAGCACCGTAGTGAGCTCGCGAAGGTTATTGGATTAGGTGTCAATGGCCGTGGTGGAAAGAAAAAAGCGTCCTGAAAAGCTCAGAAAAAATAAAAACTAAATGAAGAGCCCCCAACTTGGGGGCTTTTTTTAATCTAAACTTCTTTATAAAATCACACGCCTAGACATTTTTCCTAAAAACCGATATATCACACCTTAAAGAATAGATAGGGTTTTCTTCGTGACCACACAGACAAAAAATCTTTACATTAAAACATACGGTTGTCAGATGAATGTATATGACTCTGATAAAATGGGAGATGTACTAGCACCACACGGGTATCAGATTTGCGATACCCCTGAGCTTGCCGACATGATTATCCTTAACACCTGTCATATTCGTGAAAAAGCCGCTGAAAAAGTATTTTCAGAACTGGGTCGCTTAAAAGTTTTTAAAGACCTCAAAAAAGAAAAAGGCCAACATCTTGTCATTGCTGTTGCAGGGTGTGTCGCTCAGGCTGAAGGTGCCGAAATCATGCGCCGTGCTCCGTATGTCGATATTGTCTTGGGCCCCCAAACCTACCACCGCCTTCCTGAAATGATTGAACGCGTAGAACGTAGTTTGGAAAACCCTAAAAAAAGAAAGAAAGATCGCGTTGTTGAGGTTGATTTTCCCCATGAATCCAAGTTTGATGATCTCCCAAAATCAGAGCACCTAGAAGGCGTAAGCGCCTTTTTAACCATTCAAGAAGGGTGCGATAAGTTTTGCACTTTTTGCTGTGTGCCTTACACACGCGGCGCTGAATTTTCCCGCTCCATTGCTGAAATCCTTGCAGAAGCAAAACACTTTATTAAGAATGGCATCCGAGAAATCACCCTCCTTGGCCAAAATGTAACGGCCTATCATGGTGTCTCTCCGTCTGGAAAGGGCGAGTGGACAATAGCCAATTTAATTGAAGAAATCGCACATTTAGAAGGCTTAGAGCGTATCCGCTACACAACATCTCACCCACGGGATATGACGCAAGAGCTCATTGATGTGCATGGGCGCTGCGAAAAACTTATGCCGTATCTTCATCTTCCTGTTCAGTGCGGGTCCAATGCCATTTTAAAAGCCATGAACCGACAACACACACGAGAACATTACTTTGAGATCATTGATAGACTAAGGCAAGTGCGTCCAGATCTTTCACTTTCTGGTGATTTCATTGTTGGATTCCCTGGAGAAAAGGATGTTGATTTCCAGCAAACCATGGATCTCGTAGAACGCGTTCAATATGCACAGGCCTACTCTTTTAAGTTCAGCCCACGGCCTGGCACCCCTGCGAGTGTTTACCCTGACACTGTTCCTGAAAAAGAAAAACAAGAGCGTTTAGAGGTGCTTCAAACTCTTTTACGTCACCAACAAGAAACCTTTAATGCATCCAAGATTGGCCAATCCCTTCCCGTTCTGTTCGAAAGAAAGGGACGTCATGAAAATCAATTTATTGGTCGAAGCCCTTACATGCAAGGTGTACATGTGATAGACTCAAGGTGTGTCATCGGAGAGATTAAATCCGTAAAAATTGAAACCTCCTCTCTCAATAGTTTGGGGGGAAAACTAACAGAGGAAACAGATTAGTTTATGAAAGAAGTTGTTTTAGAATTTGATAACAATACCCTTCTTTCCCAGCTCGTTGGCGCAAACAACGAATTCTTAAAACACATTGAAAAAAAGTGTGACGTTGTTATTTCCCAGCGTGGAAACATTATCGGACTAAAAGGGCCTTCCCAAAAAGTCAAAAAAGCCAAATCTATTCTAGAAAGCCTTTATAACCATCTAGAGCTTGGGAATGACATCACCTTAGATGAAATAGAGTCTTTTGAAAAACTCGGCTCACACCCAAGCACCTCTGAAATCAAACCCGCCGCTTTAATCACCCCAAAAAAGAAGATCTTTCCAAAGTCAGTAGCACAGGGAGATTACATCCAAAAAATGCAAAAAAGCAGTGTGATTTTTTGCGCAGGCCCTGCTGGAACAGGAAAAACATTTTTGGCTGTAGCGACTGCTGTTTCTGAGTTAAAAAAAGGGACAGTTGAGCGCATTATTCTATCCCGCCCTGCTGTTGAAGCTGGAGAAAGACTTGGTTTCTTGCCAGGAGATGTCAAAGAGAAGTTAGATCCGTATTTCAGGCCCATTTATGATGCACTTTATAGCATGATCGAGCAAGAGACCCTGAATCGTTATTTAGAAAATGGCGTGATTGAAATAGCCCCCCTGGCTTTCATGCGCGGGAGAACCTTATCAAAGGCCTTTGTTATTTTAGATGAAGCTCAAAACACACTTCCCAATCAAATGAAAATGTTTTTAA
>CAYGMA010000147.1:0-2507 GCA_964351045.1 uncultured Holosporaceae bacterium
GCCTGGCGCCTTACTCACCTTAACAGACCTATCGTCAGAAACCCCTCCTTTACAGCGATTCAACACTCCGTTTAAAGAAGTTGACCGCACACTCGGAGGCGGTCTTGTTCCAGGATCTGTCGTTCTCATTGGAGGAGACCCGGGTATTGGAAAATCAACTCTTGTTCTTCAGATTTCAGCCGCTCTCTCCAAAACACATCAAGCGCTTTATATCTCCGGAGAAGAAGGAGAAGACCAAATCCGTTTAAGAGCCAAGCGCCTAGGCGTTCAAGAGGCCCCTCTTAAATTCGCTGCCAGCACCAATTTACGCAGCATTTTGCAAACCATCCAAAAGCAAAGCAAAACAGATCTTGTCATCATTGACTCCATTCAAACCATGTACGCTGATTCCATTGAATCTGCCCCTGGGACTGTCTCTCAAGTACGCTTGTGCACCCATGAATTGGTGAGCTTTGCAAAAAAGAAAAACATTATGATTGTCCTCATTGGCCACGTCACAAAGGAAGGAGCCATTGCGGGCCCACGTGTTTTAGAACATATGGTTGACACTGTCCTTTATTTTGAAGGGGAACGCGGCCACCATTTCCGTATTTTACGTGCCGTTAAAAACCGGTTTGGCCCCACCGATGAAATCGGCGTTTTTGAAATGACTGAAAAAGGCCTGCAAGAAGTCGAGAACCCCTCCACCCTCTTTTTAAACGAGAAAAACAGCAATATGAGCGGGTCTGCCATTTTTGCTGGGCTTGAGGGCACCCGCCCAATCCTCATGGAAATTCAAAGCCTTGTTTCTCCCACCAGCTTTGGAAACCCGCGCCGAACCGTTATTGGATGGGATTCAGGCCGGCTCGCCATGGTCACAGCTGTCCTTGAAACCCGTGCTGGTATTTCTCTCGGCTCAAAAGATATCTATTTAAACATCACAGGCGGCCTTAAGATCCAAGAGCCTGCTGCAGACTTAGCTGTTGCAGCCTCTCTCGTCTCTAGTGTCTATGATTGCCCTTTGCCTGAAGATGCATTATTTTTCGGAGAAATCGGCCTTACAGGGGAGATTCGCCGGGTTAGCCAGCCAGAAAAACGATTAAAAGAAGCAAAAAAGCTTGGATTTAAAAAAGCTTTCGTGCCAAAATTACCAAAAGAACAAACGATAAAACTACAGGGAATGGACTGCACCCCCCTTTCCCATGTACAGGAATTGTTAAAAGAGCTCAATATCACACAGGAGGGGAAAAATGTTTGAATATATGGTCGATTTAATTATTGTTTCTATTTTATTATTTTTTGCTATTGCAGGGTATATTTCCGGACTTAGCGGAAAGATCCTCTCTATCCTCACCTGGGCCGGAAGTGCAGCCATTGGCTATTTCTTATACCCTCATTTTTCTCCTTTTTTAACCAATTATATTGAAAACGACCTCATCAGAAACGGAGTTTCCTTTGCCGGCATCTTTGTTGTGTTCCTTATTCTCTTTAGCTTTCTCTCAAGCCAACTTTCTGGCAGCATAAAAAAAAGCAAAGCTGGCAAAGCCGATCGAAACCTTGGCCTTGTTTTAGGAATCTTCATTGGGGTTTCTTTTTTAATGCTCGCAGCCAGCACTCTACATTTCTTTTTTGATATAAAAAACAACGCACCAGAGCCCATTAAAAAGTCAAAACTTTACCCATATGTTGAAACATGCCTTGATAAGGTGTGCCAACTATTCCCTAGCGTTTCTTATTTCAACCTATCAAGAGATAAAACACAAAAAACACAAGAGAATGCCCATGATACTCAGATTCTTTCAGGGTTTTCTGCAGCGTCTAAAAAAGCTAAAACATCCGAAGAACAAGGCTATTCTTTAAAGGATAGAAAGCACCTTGCTTCTTTACTCACGAAAGTAAACTAATCTTATGCCCAGCACTGAAAAAACCATTGTTTTCATTACTGGCGCCTGCGGCACGCTTGGAAAGCAAATATGCCAAGAGCACGCTTCTCCTGAAAACCACCTGATTTTGCTCGATCAAGATAAACAGTCTCTTGAAATGCTTGATGATGCCTTAGCCTCTTCTGGCGTTCAGACCACCCTCATTCCGCTCGATCTAACACACCCTCACCTTTTAGAAGAGCTCGCAAAACCCTTACTTGAAAAAACATCAATGCTTCACAAAGTTTACTCATGCCACGGTGTTATGCATGATCTCAAACCCACAGAAGTTCTTTCACCACGCGAATGGCATGAAACACTCACCATTAACCTCACCAGTAACTATTATTTAGCGCGCTTGGTTCTTCCCTTTTTAAGAAACGCACCTCACAGTCAATTCACTTTTTTTACCTGTCCCATGACTCAAGGATATGATGCAGCGTATGCTGTTTCTAAGGCCGGCCTAAAAGCTTTAGTTGAGTCTCTTCAAAAAGAACAATCTTCTGAAACGCTTGCAATAGAATGTGTTGAAATAGAGCCTTTCGATTCTCACTTGCGCCGAAAAGCTTTCCCCAATGGAGATCCAAGAACAAAAGTATCGCCTTA
>CAYGMA010000148.1:0-2475 GCA_964351045.1 uncultured Holosporaceae bacterium
GCAGTATCAAAACCATGCACGCTGGATTCGGCAACATATTAAGCAGTTAAGTTCGCGGTCATATTGGAGCCAATTTGATACAAGCCCCGAGTTTGTGGTGTTGTTTTTACCAGGAGAACAGTTTTTTAGCGCTGCTTTGCAGGAGGATCCAGGGCTGATTGAATTGGGCGCAGATAATAAGGTGATTTTATCAACGCCAACGACGTTGATTGCCTTGCTTCGAGCGGTGGCCTATGGCTGGCGCCAAGAGAAATTAACAGAAAATGCGCGGGAAATTAGCAAGCTTGGGCAAACGCTTTATGATCGACTGGCAGATATGTCTGGGCACCTTGGTAAATTGGGGCGTCATTTGGGACAGGCGCTAGGTTCGTATAACCAAACAGTGGGCTCTTTTGAACAACGGGTGATGGTGAGTGCGCGGCGCTTTGAAGGGTTGGGCATTGATGCTAAAAAAAGCACAGATCCGTTGGAGCCTCTTGGCACAAAAGAGAGAGACGTCTTGATTCAAGAGAAGAAGCTTAAGGAAAAAGATAGCGGCTAAAAAGAGTACTAATTCCTGAAGATCTTTCCCGTTCACTGAAAAGAAAAATCAAAAACGCGCTTAAGCCTTTTATAGCCTTTTTTTCTGCTGTATACTTTTTATATGCGGGGAGTATTTGTTTTGTTTCTTATATTTGTTTCTTTGAGGGGGTGTGCTGAAAAGGATTATTATGTGGCTTTCTCGATGGGAGCTGCTAAGAAAACCGTGGATGCCTCTAGCTATTTGGCAAATCAGAATGGTGCTTTTGCAGGGCGCGTCATGGTTCCTTTTTCGCCAACAGCATCAACTAAAATCACTCATAGCTATGGTTCGATTGAGGCTCGTCTTGGAGTTCCTTTCATTAAAACAGAGACGTTTGTGACACATTTAGAAGTGACCTATGAGCATGATCCTGTACAGTCTCAAAAAACCATTGGGTATGAGGCTTATTTTGATGCTGCTGCACCTGGAGCTCCTGCAATTTTAATGCAACAAAGTATGGAAGTTAATATTAAAGCAGCTCATTGGATTGGAGTTGCTTTTCAAGTGCAGTTTCCTGTTACAGAGAAACTTTCTTTATTAGGCCGGATTGGGGTGAAACGAGGCAATTTATCTTATGCGTCATCGCTAGCTCAAAGTGGCGTGGGATTTCTTGGACACACTCGTGTTCGAAAAACAGTGTATGGTTTTGAACTGGAAGGGGGCGGACTTTATCAACTAGGTGCAGGGCTGCATGCTTTAGGATCTTTTGGTTATTTTTTTGTTCCTCAAAATCGCCTTCAATATTTACATCCTCAAGCAGCTATTGATTATCAACCAAGGTATAAACAGAGGGTTTGGAAGGGAAAAATAGGTATTTTGTATGCTTTTTAAAAAGGCTGGACGAATGCGCACATTTTTCACAAGCATCTTTTTTTTGTTGGTTTCTTTTTTTGAGTTAAAAGCTGTTTTTAAGCCCACATGTGGTCAGGCTGTATGTAATAACTTAGCAAAGCAGTATGATGGTTTAGTTGATTTTATAAAAAAAAATGAAGGGCAGCCTACGGTAGTTGAAAAATATATAAAAATCGTTGTTAAAGATTTTGAAGAGAAAGATAAATTGAGTGCTGAGATTGAAGCATTGAAGGGAAAAATTGCAACCTTGGAACGGGAAAAAGAAGCCTTAATTTCCCAAGTGGCTAAATTACAAAGCGACTTTAAAGACTTAAAAGCGGAGAAGGAAAAATTAGTTTCTGAAGTTGGTAAATTACAGGCGGAGATTAAAACGTTAAAAGGTCAAAATAGTGATTTGCTCTCTCAGATAGCGCAACTACAGGAAACTATAAAGGGTTTAAACCAAGACAAAGAAGCGTTGGCGCTTGAAGTGAAACGTTTGCAGGATGCACTTGAAAAATTAGAGAGCGAGAAAGGAAACTTGGTTTCTCAAGTTGCAAGGTTACAAAAAGATCTCAAGGGGTCGGAAGAGGAAAAAGGGAAAGCAGTCGCTGCAGTTGCACGGTTGCAGGGAGAGCTTAAGAAAAAAGAAAAAGAGGAGGATCGTTTAAGATTAGAAATCGCACAGTTAAGAGAAGAGCTTGAAAAAGAAAAAAAGGAAAAACAGCGGACTAAAGCTAAGGTTAGGGTTGCTTCGGTGGATGTTCAAGTAGAGAATTCTGCGGAAAAAGAGGAGTGGGAGAAAGAGAAAAAAGACCTAGAGGTGGAGCTGGAGAGGCAAAAAGGTGATTTTGAGGTTCAATTAAAAAGGGTTCAAGATCTCTTGGAAGATGAAAGAAAAAAAGGAGAGGATGAGAAACGGAATGCAGGAGCAGAAAAGAAGAAAAATGCGGAATTAGAGGGCCAAATTCAGACAACACGCCGGGAAAAAGAAGAGGTTGAAAAAGCTTTGGCTCAAGTGAGGGCAGAGATTAGGACTTTAAAGGAGCAGGCCGAGAAAGATTCTGAAACAGCCTCAAAAA
>CAYGMA010000149.1:0-2473 GCA_964351045.1 uncultured Holosporaceae bacterium
GAAGGATTTTCCGTTTCTCGTGGGCTTCTGAACGCAAAGTTTTCTCTAGCCTTTGACTGCGCCTGCCGTAAGGCCAGAGACAATACGTTTTTGGAACGCTAAGACCAGCAAGATGAGGGGAAGAGTGACAATCACAGAAGCTGCCATAATGTTTCCCCAAGGGAGTTCATATTCAGATTTTCCTGACATGGCTGAAATGGCCACAGGAACAGTTCTTGCTGTGTCGTCAATGGTAAAGGTTAAGGCGAATAAGAATTCATTCCAAGCAGCAATGAATGCAAGAAGCCCAGTTGTAACGAGAGCAGGCCAAAGAAGAGGGAGAAGAATTTTTGTGCAAATAGTCCAGTTCGATGCGCCATCAATAATGGCAGCTTCTTCGATTTCTTTAGGGAGTTGCCTCATGAATGTGGTTAAAATCCAAATGGTGAAGGGAAGGGTGAAAGTCATATAGGTGAGAATTAGGCCTCCTATATGGTTGTAAAGCTTTAGGGTGGTGATGAGTTCAAACATCCCCGATAAAATCGCCACTTGAGGGAACATGGAGATACTGAGGATTAAAAGTAAAATCCTTTTGCGTCCTTTAAAATGAATGCGTCCAAGGGAATAAGCGGCAAACACAGCGACGCTTAAGCAAAGAAAGACTGTTCCTGAGGCAACGAGGGCTGAGTTTAGAATGTTTTTTCCAAAGGGTTGCTCTGTAAAAACAAGCCAGTAATTCTCCCAAGCAGGAGATTTTGGCCAAAAGTCAACGCTGAAAAGGGCAGAGCCAGACTTTAAAGAAGAAACAATGGCCCAGTAAAAAGGAAATACGCAAACAACAACAATTAGGGTTGTTAAAACAGTTAAATGTGCGTAGTACCAGCGTGAACGCATGAAAAACCCCTAATCTTTTTCTTTGTTGAGGCCGCCAAGCCCCATGTAAATGATAGTAAACCCAGCAATCATGAGGAAAAGCAGCGTTGAGGCTGCAGAGCCTTGGCCAATGTTTTGGAAGTCAAATAGTTGTTGGCGTGCATAGACGGACATGGACATGGTATCTTGACTGCCGCTTGTTAAAACATAAATTAAGTCAAATACACGCAACGCATCTAGCGTTCTAAAAATAACGGCTACAATAATGGCAGGCTTTAAAAGGGGAAGCGTGACCCTAAAAAAGACACGAATAGGGTTAATGCCATCAACACGAGCAGCTTCATAACATTCTTGAGGAAGCATTTGGAGGCCAGCTAGAATCAAAAGAGCCATAAAGGGAGTGGTTTTCCACACATCCACAATAATAACCGTTGTTAAAGCGAGGGAAGGGTCTGCTGTCCAGGCAAGGGGCTTTGATAAAATACCAATAGCAATGAGCATGTGGTTAATAACCCCATAGACATCATGAAACATCCACCCCCACATACGCGCTGAAACAATGGTTGGAATTGCCCAGGGAATCAAAACAGCCATACGGATGAGTCCTCGTCCTTTAAAGGCTGTGTTTAAAACAAGTGCAATCATAAGGCCTAAAATAGTTTCAAGAGACACAGAAACAATGGTGAAGAAAAGCGTGTTTCTAACAGCATTCCACCAATCGTCATCGTCAAATAGGGTTTCAAAATTCTCAAACCCAACCCAGGAGGCGGCTTTTAAGTCAGAAAGAGATGCATCTGTAAACGAAAAGGAAATAGTCCTCAGTAAAGGCCACCCAGCAACAAGCGCTAGTATGATGAGTGCAGGCGTTAAAAAAAACCAGGCAGAGCGAATACGGGAGCGGGTGAGTTTAGATTGTTCAGACATACCAAACGTTTTACCACTTTTTCCCTTTTTTACTCAAGCGGTTTAATTTTTTATCAAGTTCTTTGAGCGCTTTTTCTGCTTTTTTCTTGCCGATCAAAACACTGTGAGCAGCGTTCCACAAGCTTGAAGACACTTGATTGTATTTTGATTTTGTCTGTGCAGATGGGCGTGCTATGACGTTTTTAAAGGCTTTTAAAAATTGTTCCCATGCAGGAAGGGCTTTTTGCACTTCTATGTCTTGGTACAAAGCAGGGATTGGGGGGTAATAATTTCCACGAACAGCACGCGTTTTTAGTTGGTTTTTGCTGGTTAAGAACTTGATAAGCTTGATGGCATTTTCTTGACGTTTCGAATAGTTGGAAACAGCTAATTGCCATCCACCCAGAGTGCTGACAGAAGTGCTTTCTTTAAGTGGGCCTTTAGGAAGGGGCGCCACTCCAACTTTTCCTTTTAGAGGGCTTTCATCTGCGTCTGCTAACGCAATGGCATAAGGCCAGTGACGAATGAAGACAGCATTTCCAGATTGAAAAACACCGCGGCTATCTTCTTCTGCATAGTTTAAAACACCTTTAGGCGTGATTCTGTCAATGCAGCTGGCAATGAGAGAGAGAATTTGAGCATTTTCTGGCGTGTTAACACGAACAGCTCCGTTTTCATCAATTAAGGGTTGGTTTTTATTAGAGCCTGTCCATTCTAA
>CAYGMA010000150.1:0-2208 GCA_964351045.1 uncultured Holosporaceae bacterium
TGCTCGTAGCAACCGCACTCTGTTGTTTGCTTTTTTGAGTTGCTTCCAATTGCGCCTGAAGGCGTGCAATTTCTGCACGAAGCTTTTCATTTTCAAGCTCGTCACGACTCACAGAAGGCGCTCGAGCCCGAGATGGTGATCGACTCTTTACAGAAGAAGTGCGCAAAAGGGCACGACTAGATCCAGAAGATCTCCTTTTCACAGACGCCTGCCGTGATCGCCCGCGCGGTTGCTCTTCTTGCTCAGGCGCTTTTGCCAAAACCTCTTTTCTCCAACCAGTATACGTGGGCAGCCTTTGTCCTGCTTTTTTAAACCGCGTCCCACCAAGAAGAGACTCTTTTCCAAGTATACCTTTGGCGGGTTCAATAAGCTTAGCTAATAAGCCAGGATGGTTTGGTATTCCAACCGTCAATTCCTGAGGCGTGACAGAAACCTCTTTCCCACTTAACTCAAGCATATAACGCCCATTGTCACTTGGGACAAGCTCTTGATTTGTTTTAGTCTTCGCTGTAACTCCACTGTTTTTCAAAAGGTCAAACGTCAAAATGCGAATGATCTGGCGAAATTCATTATGTCGGCCTTGTCCCGTAATTGTTGTGGCAAATTTATTAAAGGCAAAATTAAAGTGGGAAAACTCATCTCCTTCAAGTTCTGTTAAAAACTCCCTCAAACACCCCGTGAGACTAGTTGCTCCTCCTCCATAGCAGTCATAAGCAAGAAAAAGACCTCGGATAGTTTGTTCAATGTTATGTTTACTCCCACACCCTTTTGGAAACAAACCCGCAAAACATGCCTTAATAAGGGAAGACACACTAGCGCCTTTTTCTACCTTTCCTGGCTTTATCTTCGTCTTCGGCGTATCCACAAAGATAACCTCTTGAGCTTTTATGCCCCCAAAAAAAGAAAAGGCACATAAAACAACGGCACTTAAAATAATTTGTTTGATTTTCATAATACTCCCCTAAAACTTAAACTTTCTAATTATTAGAACACCTTAAAAATTTCCCCGTCAAGTAAAAAACAGCTCCTTAAATCAGGACACCCGTCACTTTTTTAGCAAATTGGTGAAAGATCTCGTCCACTTCTGGCACTAAACCAGCTTCTACAATGGGCACTCCTTGATCCGCGCTTTCCCGCAACGCCGGCAGCAATGGAAGCCGCGCCAGCACGGGGATTTGTTCCTTTTGACTCAGGGCATCAATTGCCCCAGACGGAAATAAAGCCATAGCTGATCCACACGATGGGCAAGAAACAGCAGCCATGTTTTCAACCAGTCCTAAAACAGGCACCTTAAGAGTGTGAAACATTTCGATGCTTTTCTGCGCATCAATTAATGCTAATTTCTGAGGCGTTGAGACCACCACAACACCCGTCAGCGGCACCAATTGCGCTAAACTCAAGTGCACATCTCCTGTTCCTGGCGGCGTATCCAACACCAACACGTCGAGCTCAGGCCAAGCGGCTTCAACCAATAGCTGCTGAACAGCTTTTTGAATGAGCGGACCCCGCCAAATCACTGCCTTTTCTGGTGGAATGATAGACCCCATGGATAAAACAGGCATCCCTTTATACTCCAACGGCTTAAGCTTACCTGCTTCCTTCTCAGGTTCCTGGCTTAAATTCAACATAGTTGGAACCGACGGACCATAAATATCCAAATCCAGCAACCCAACCTTAAGCCCCTGGGCTTTCAGAGCCAGCGCTAAATTCACCGCCACCAGCGATTTTCCAACGCCTCCTTTTCCTGACGTCACTGCCAAAAGGGTTTTGATGTGCGGCAGCTTAAATTTTTCTGGCTTCATAGGGGCTGCCTTTGCGGTTGGTTTAGGTGCCGCGTGATGCGTCAAAAGCAACTGAACCTCATAGTCTGGAACAAGCTGTTGTAACTCTGCTTTCAAAGCTTCTTGATGAGCACTTAAGGCCGCTAGATGTGCTTTCTCTGCCGCAAGAATCACCCGCACCCGATTGCCGTCAAGTTGGATGTCTGTTTTGATCTTATCAACTAAAAATGGAGATGTTTGCCCTGGAAGACAATAAGAATTGAGATGACTTTGAAGCGTATCAATGATATGTTTTGCCATAATATAACCATACCCAACTGCCTGGGTGTGGAGCAAGATGAATTTTTAAGGATGTGGCATGGACACAACACGATTGAAACAAGACAACCCATGGGGAAATAGCTCTTCTCAAAAAAGCACCCCCAAA
>CAYGMA010000150.1:2218-2425 GCA_964351045.1 uncultured Holosporaceae bacterium
TGTTTGGCGCTAAAAAGAAACGCGGCGGTAGCGGACCCAAAGGCCCGAACTTCTCTCTTCCTGCAGGATTTTCTCCCCTCTGGGCCATTGCTGCGGCGATTATCCTTTGGTTAGCCAGTGGTTTTTACCAAATCGAACCCTATGAGCAAGGATTGGTTTTACGCTTTGGTGAGTGGGTGCGCACCTCAGAGCAAGGCATTCACTACC
>CAYGMA010000151.1:0-2408 GCA_964351045.1 uncultured Holosporaceae bacterium
GACTGATAATCAAGATAAATTTGGCGTGTCATACAAATCCTTTTTAATCGCGAGTTCTATCAAAAATTTTTTTCCAAGCCGTTTCAAATAAAAGCAGGTCGTTGGGGGTGGTTTTCCATCCGGTTGAAAGGCGTAGGGCTGTTTGGGAAATGCTTTCGTCTGGGCATAAGGCACGAATAACACGGGACGTTGATACTTTCCCCGAGGAACACGCACTGCCCGCACTGACGGCAAATCCTTCTAAATCAAAGAGCATCACTTGGATATGGTTGCCAACTTGAGGAAGCGTGATGTTTGTGGTGTTTGGAAGGCGTGGGGCCTTATCGCCAAAAACCAGGACGCTTGGGCAGTAGGCTTTCAGGTTTGCTTCAAGTTTATCGTGCCATTGACGTAAATGCGTTAGATCTGGACATGTTTCCAAGGCGCCATACCATCCATGAATGGCGGGTAAATTTTCAGTTCCAGACCGCCTGTTTTTTTCTTGCCCGCCGCCACGGATAAAGGCAGAGAGCGGAACAGTTTCTTTGACAACAAGCGCTCCAATGCCTTGTGGCCCCCCCATTTTGTGGGCACAAAGCGTCATCATATCAGCGCCGGTTTCTGAAAAAGAAAGGGGTATTTTGCCTAAGGCTTGGCAGGCATCAAGGTGGAGATAGGCCCCATATTTTTTTGTGAGAGCTGCAATTTCTTGTGCCGGTTGAATGACGCCAGTTTCATTGTTTGCAAGATTTATGGACACTAGGGTAGGGGTGCGTCCTTCTGTGGCTTTTAAGTGCTTTTCTAGCACCTGAAGATCTAGGAGGCCACTTGGGGTAACAGGGAGATAAACAGCATTTTCTGAGGCTTTATATGCGCTGTCATGAGCGGTTTCTTCAATGAGAAGATGTTTCCAAGAAACGCCCCTTAATGCATGGTTGTTTGATTCGCTGCCACCGCTGGTGAAAATAATATACTCTGGGGGGCAGGAAATCGTATCTGCCAAGGATTTGCGTGCTTGGTCAATCAGGCGACGGGTGTTTTGCCCCCATCGATGTACAGAAGACGCATTTCCTGGATCTTCTGATAAAGCTGATATCATGTTTTCCAGAGCCTTTGGTAGAATGGGCGTGGTTGCGTTGTAATCAAGATAAATGTTTTTATTGGTCATGGGTTTCCCCCAAAGGCTTGTGTGAGCTAACTTTCTTTTTAGCTAAAACGTCCGCTAAAGAAATTTGTTTGAGATACGATAAAATATGGGTGCCGAGATCGTCCCACAAGTGATGTGTAATGCATTGCGCGCCGTTGAACATGCAGCCTTTTCCTGATTTTGGCATGCAGCGTGTTGCATGGACGGGTTCATCCACTGCTGTGATAACATCAGCGATGGCAATGTCCTGCTTTTCCCTGTTTAAGTGATAGCCTCCGCCAGCACCGCGTATGCTGCGCACAATATTCTGGCGGCGGAGTTTATTGAAAATTTGCTCTAAGTAACTGAGAGAAATGTGCTGCCGAACAGAAATATCAGAAAGCGAAACAGGGCCTTCTTGCTCATGAAGAGCAAGGTCTAAAAGAGCCATAACTGCATAACGTCCGCGGGTTCCTAGTTTCATTGTGCTTGTATTTTCCTTAAAAAAAAGATACTGTTCAACCGAATTCATAAATACAATACCTGACTAAAATAGTCAAGTTTAGAGAAGGCATATTTTTCATGGCAGAAATTATTATTCCTGGTGCATGTGGTCGTATTGAAGCAAAATATCATACGCAACTTTCAAACCCTCAAGCGCCAACGGCCTTGGTCCTTCATCCTCACCCGCTTCATGGGGGTACGATGAATAATAAAATGACCTATACACTCTATCAGTCGTTTTACCGGGCTGGGTTTCATGTGTGCCGGTTTAATTTTAGAGGGATTGGAAACTCTTCAGGAACTTATGATAATGGAGAAGGCGAGTTGAGTGATGCAGCCTCTGTGATGGATTGGTTGCAAAATCGACACCATGATTCAAATCAATTTTGGATTGCTGGTTTTTCTTTTGGTGCATGGATTGCGCTGCAGCTTTTGATGCGTCGTCCAGAAATTGCAGGCTTTGTCGTGGCGTCTCCACCAACCAACAAATATGATTTTAATTTCTTAGCGCCATGCCCTGTGTCAGGATTGATCTTGCAAGGAGATCAAGATGATGTGGTTCCGGAAGACGGCGTGCGTGCGTTGGCTGGAAAGCTACAAGCGCAAAAAGATATCGATGTGGAGTACAAACTCATTCGGGAAACAGATCACTTCTTTTTAAACAAACTTCCAGAAGCGGCTGAGAGCGTTCAAGATTATTTGAAGCGCAGACTAGAGGCTTAACCTTCCTTTAAGCCCCAGTGTCTTACATGGTTTCATAGGCGCTCTTCCTCTACGCTCCGCGACTTGATCGCGGAGT
>CAYGMA010000152.1:0-2025 GCA_964351045.1 uncultured Holosporaceae bacterium
CACTCGTCAAAGTCTATGGCATCTTTTACATCAGTCACCTGTTTCGCCCGTTAGGCGCCATCATCTTTTCCCGCATTGGTGATAGGCACGGCCGAAAAACCTCCCTGCTCATCAGCATGACAGGAATTTCTCTAGGAACTTTCCTACTTGGCCTTACCCCCTCTTACGAAAGCATTGGCGCTTGGGCAACTGTTCTATTGTTAGTTGCACGCTTCCTTCAAGGTGTCTGCTATAGCGGCGAAGTCGATGGTGTCATGATTTTTTCCATGGAGCATCTCAAGAAAAAAAATTATTGTTTTTCCTCAGGCTTATGCGGCCTGTCCGATTCTATGGGAGTATTCTTAGCCTCTTTCCTTGCCGGTCAGCTCATTGATAAATCCTCTTATTGGCAATACCTGTATATCTTTGGTGGCTTCTTATCGCTTTCAATTTTAGTTGTGCGCTCTCAATTAGTTGAATCTCCTGCTTTCCTAGCAGAAAAAAAGAAAAAAACACCCAAAGTGCCAACCCTCCGCGTTCTCAAAGATAATGCAAAATATGTCACCATCTATGCCCTTCTTAAAGGAACCGGCAGTGGGATGTACTACTTCTTTGCTGTGTTCATTATTGGATTTTTATCCGATTCAACCGGCATCCTCACCCAAGCAAATGTGGGTATTCTTGTCTCAGCTTTTGTCTTCGGGTGCGGTCTCTCAGCAGCATTCATTGGCTACCTGTCCGATAAGCTTTCCGACCAAACACGGTTGCATGTCAATATGGCTGCCTTTTTCAGCTTACACCTAATTTTCCTTGTGTGTGTTTACTACAACGTCTTCCCGTGGATTTTGTTTGTTTTCATTGGAGCTTCTGCCCGGGCCAACATCATTCCCATCATGCCACTCCTCATTGGCAGCTTAAAAGTCAAAAACCGATTCCGCGTTTTTGCCATTGGGCGCTCCATCGGGTCTGTTTTAATCTCTGGCATGACGCCATTGGTGTGTTCGTTGATTTATTACAATACAGAAAATAAGTACATAACCCTCAGCTACCCGCTCCTGCTTATGACTATTTATTCTCTCACCTATTGGTACGCCCTTAGAACACGAGAGATTCTCCCAGATGGAGAGATTGAAGAAGAAACCTACTCACCCATATGCTCAACAGATGCCTGCGAGCACATGCCTTAGTGGGGGGGAGAGAAATTATCTCTTCTGTTCAATGAAAGCAACGAGCGTCTCACGATCTACTGTGCAATCAAGTCACAGAGTAGAACATATGTAGAGGGCTACCTCCCTCTTTCATGCCAAGCTCTCTCACTCAGGAAAACGTCTTAAGTTTCTCCCAGTAAGCAGCGGGTAACTGCTCCTTATACACATCTAAAACGCTCTTAGCCCAAGAAAGCACCAAGTCATTATAAATTTTTGCATCTGAAACACCTACAAACGCCTGAACTGTCAACCATCCAGGGTCCGCTGTTTTCAAAGCTGGAAAAACTGGAAAGTCCTTTACCTTTTTCGTAAGCGCCCCAATCCTCAATCTAACGTCTTCTAGTGAAAGGTTATATTCAAAATAATCATACAACGCCCTCAGGTGAACAAACCCAGACTGCCGTGCGCGCCGATCCGCTTGATTGCCTGGATGCTGAGCGCCATAGGCATCTACAAAAAGTCTGTGATAATGGGCAAATGCTGGATCTTGGTAATCCATCTGAATACCCTCAAGCATCACAGACCAACATCCCTCTGATGCCCCAATATAAGGATGAGGCTCAAACGCTTGGGCTGCTGGCAAAAAAACTCCACGACACCCAAGGCAAACTTGGTGCTCTATTTTCAACGCATGCGTCAAAGAAATTTACTTCTTCCGTTTTGCCCTTAAGAAAGCAGGGATATCCAAATCATCTTGGGGTTTTGATTTTTCAGCCCCCTCTTCCTCAAACGCTTTTTCATAAGGAGATTCGTTAAACCCAGGCCCTTCTTGCATCGATTCAGGCTGCCCCATAGGCGCGCCCTCTTCTTGGAAAGCAGGATTCGGCTTCACTCCTCC
>CAYGMA010000152.1:2035-2402 GCA_964351045.1 uncultured Holosporaceae bacterium
GCCAAGGTGCCCCAGGGTGACGTGTCCGATGCCATCGGCGCTGCCGGCTTTGACAAAGGCATGTCCTCTTCCTGAGATTTCTTAAGCCCGAGTTTTTCCAAGAACGATTTTTTCTTAGAAACAGCCACACGCACCTCAGGTTTTTTTTCTTCTTCAAATAAATTTGGCGCAGCATCATCCGTTAACCCAGAAGAAATCTCTTCTGAACCAGACTGCTCCAATCCAGATTCAACAGAATCAAACTCAACCGTTACACTGTTTTGGAAACGATTAGCTGGAGTCTTCTCAGTGTGCTGAGGTTCCTCAGTCACAGCGGGCTGTTGAATAAAGCTCATTTGCTCACCAAACCCACGGCTTTTAATTTGGG
>CAYGMA010000153.1:0-2396 GCA_964351045.1 uncultured Holosporaceae bacterium
GTTAAAATGAGCGGCAGGTATTAGAGGGGATTTCATATGAGCAACAAGAGAAATACCACTTGCCCAAAAAGAAGGGTCCTCTTCAGCACCAGGAATTTCCTTAGCAAACTTTGGATTAAACGCGCCATAAACAGTTGAAACGTTAACCCCAACCTTTTCAAACACCTGGCCTTTCATAAGCCCCATAACACCTCCACCACCTTGGTGGTGATCCCAAGGCGTATAGGAAAAGCGCCCTGGCGTGCCTGTTTTTTCCTGAACATAAAGCGACTCAATCGACTCAAATCCCGAGCAAATTTGATCACGCAAAGTTTTAAACCAGGTTTCAGCCTGCTTTTTCTGAGTGTCTAGATGAGTCATTTTAGTCTCCTTTTATGTTAAAAGTCATTAGCCTAAGGGGATTTGACGGCGCATTTCTGATAAGACAATGCTTCCTGCCACAGCTACGTTAAGAGAACGGCGCCCCGGCGCTAAGGGTATTTTTAAAGAGGCATGCACCATTTCGTGAACCTCTGGCTCAACCCCTGAAGACTCGCGTCCTAAAATCAAAACATCCGTTTCTTGATACATAAAATCTGTATAAAACTGAGTTGATTTCGTTGTGAGCAAAATCAAGCGGTGTGTTTCTTTATAAAAATCATAAAATTGTTGAAACCCATCATGGAAAACAACATCTAGCCCTTGAGTATAATCCATAGCAGACCGTTTTAAATCTCTGCTACTAAAGGGAAAACCACACGGTTGAATGATATCCACAGCTGCATCAAAGCAGGCTGCAGAGCGTAAAAGAGTACCTATGTTTTGTGGGATCTCAGGCTGATAAAGCGCAAGCCTCACTTACATATCCTCTTTAAGCTCGGGGAGCTTTTTTAACGCCTCTCTACTATACTGAAATGCCGACCAAAAAGAACAAACCGCTGCTAAAAATATCAACAAATCCGGAAAAGGCTCTTTCTCCGGAAGAGGCAAAAGAATCGCCGCAATAGCAAGCAATTGAAACATCGTCTTTCCCTTTGCCAATTTGCTTACTGGCAATTCTATTTTATAGTGCGCTAAATATTCTCGAATCCCAGAAATAAACACATCTCGCAAAATCATTAAAAGAGCTAAAAGTGCGCTTAAATCACTGTCAAACCCTCCCAAAACAAGCAATAAAACAAAGCAAGAAACGACTAAAAGTTTGTCTGCAATGGGATCTAAAAGCGCGCCCAGCTTTGTCTCTTCTCCCCGTTTGCGTGCAAAAAAGCCATCAAAGTAATCCAAAAGGCTTGCAACAGAAAACGTGATAAAAGCCAACCAATCTGTCAGAAACGTTTTATGAAGCATCAACGCCATAAGAGGAAAAATAAGTAGAATTCTTAAAAAAGTTAGTTTATTTGCGAACGTCAACATAGTATCCCTCTAAATTATGCCCTAACATAAACGTATAAATCAAAATGGTCAAGGGTGATACCCTTACTAAAAATAAGGATTTAAAGAAACTTCTTTTCCTTCAATACTTGCTATCTCTCTACGCCCTGGGGCTATTTTTCTCTCTACGCCCTGGGGCTTGACCCCAGGGTCCAGTCAAACAAAGTGCGTAGCTCAACTAATTATAAAAAAAAGAGGCGTTCCGCCCCATTAATAACTGGACTCCGCGATCAAGTCGCGGAGCGTTGGGAAGGTGCCTAAAGTCCCGGAGCGCCAGATGTATGACTAAAGTCGCGGAGCGTAGAGTTTAGAAGCAAGACCTTTCAGCCTATTGCAATCCCTTTTTACGTATGCCAATTTCAACCAAATTTAGCTATATAAACAAAGTAAGAAGTCTGCTTTACAAAAAAAATCCCCTCTTGCACATGCACAGCAGATGGATAATAATTTAACGGTAATGTCTTTTAGGAGGAATGCTGTGTCAAATTTTAGGAGGAATGCTGTGTCAAAAAACTTACTTTTTATTTTAACTGCCTTTTTCCTCACTGAAACAGCACACGCTGCCTGGTTCAAATCATCTAAAAACAAGAAAAAACCTTCTGCTGATTTCACAGTTCCAGCCAGTATCAATAGCTCAAAACCATGTTGCAAAGAACTGAAATCCCTCCGCCAAGAACATCAGGCACTTGAAAAAGACTCATTTTATGAATCCATCGCACTCCTCACACTTCTCACGAAAAAAGATATTAAAGAGCGTCTTCCCCAAATCCCTCTGAACGTACTTAAAAAAGTCATTGGAGAAATGCAAAGCACATACGTTTGGATGGAGCGCGCCTCTAAACATCCTAAAGTGTCGCCAGAGCTTAAAGGGCTTCTAGAAAACACTCTGATTCCGCGCTCAAAATATTTGGTCAATGCCATCAAGGAGGTCATCCATGAGTATGCCATCGGAAAACGTGGCTCCCGAACATCTCTCGGCCATGCAG
>CAYGMA010000154.1:0-2396 GCA_964351045.1 uncultured Holosporaceae bacterium
ATGAACATCCTTCATGCTCCCTCTGTTTGACGGATCAGCATCAAAAAAAGCATCAATATTGCGCTGAATGGCATCTGGTAAAATTAGACGCGGAATAGGATCTCCTGTGAAAAGGTTAGCTCTTCTTGAGCGTAAGAAGTTAGGAGGTATAGCATATCTTTCAATAACTGCTTTTATCTCATCAGGTATTAGATTTTCTTCTGGCACTTCTTCAGCATCGTCATCATTTGCTTCATCAGCTTGATTTTCTACGAGGGCATCACGTGCTTTTTTTGCTTCCTTTTCTAATTCTTTTTTTCGGCGTGCTTCTTCGTTTTGGGCTTGAATAACTTTCTGAATTTCAGCTGATTTTTCAGCCTTGAGGCGCGCTGTTTTTTCTCGTTCAGCTGCTTGCTGTTCGGCCTGTATGCGTTGAATCCAGTGTTGAAAAGTTTCTTCTTCAGGGGTGTGCTCCTTTTTTAGCTTTGGTTCTGTTACTGAAGACGAACTTGAAGCAGAGGAAGAGCTTGACGATGAGTGTGTTTTTTTTGTGGGACGAGGTGCGGCGATCTTAACCTTTGTTAATTGCTGTCCAGATGGTGCTTCGATGATTTCAAATGGGATAAAAGAAGGGATTCGGAAAACTTCTTTTTTTGTGCTCTTCGCTTTCTTTCCCTTCTGCTTTCCTGTACTTTTTGGCGTTAGATGAATTTCATATCCCTCTGTTTTTGGGAATTTTTTGGTTTTTTCTTCAAAAACGACAGACCCTTTTGATTGTTTCAAAAGAAGTTTATTTCTTTGGCAGAAAAGAGCATAGGGAGTTCCTCTCAGAATTTCTTTCTTTAGTCTTTCTGCAATATTATGAACACTCTTTGAAGGTAAAGTTAAATCAGGGCGGTATTTTTTGCCTAAGCTGGATTTTATTCCGTTTTTGACCAATGTTGATAATTTTTCACTTAAGTCTAAAGATGTTGCTTCTGGTAATTTTTCATTTAATAAGTCATTTTCGACATTGGAGTAGGTAAAGTTTTCAAATTCACGTAAGACGCTTATAAAATAAGTGTTTATATCTTCTTGGAAAGTTTCTCTTTCTAAAGGGTTTTTTGGGATAAAATCTCTTTTCTTGTTGGTAATGCTTTTATAAATAGATTTAAAATCTTCTAATGTGTCTGAAAAAATACTCTCAGGGCCAAAATTCATAAAAGTTAACAAGGAGGCATCTTCAGAAATAATGCCATCTTCATTGAAAAGGTATCTGAAAAAATTAAGATAATTAGCTGTTTCTAGACTAATTTTAGCGCCTGTGTCTAGAACCTCCTGATAAGCTTCTTTGAAAGCAGTGAAGTAACTTATGGATCTCCTGAAATTGGAGTCTCTCGCGATTTTTTGGAGGTGAGCTCTTTTTTTTATAAGTTCATCGCTATTAAAAAGAGAAGTGAAAAGGTTAAATTCCTGAAAAAGAGGTTCTGAAAAAAAGAGGTGCGTTCTTGTTGCGCTTCCTTTCCACACCAGTTCCATGTTTCGATGGTTGTAATAAGAGAATAGGGTGTTAGCCATTGTAAATAAATGTGTATTGAGTGTTTCTTCTGCGTTTTTGAGTCGTTGTATTTGATTGTTCAGCGGATCAGTCGTGACAAAAGCGCTTTTCTCATGGTATTTCTTTGCTTTTTCAAGATGCGTTAAGAAAAAACCTTTTGGATTAGGGTGGCCTGGCTTTATAGCTGTGGTGCTATTTGAAAGTGTCACAGGCATTGGTTGATCTGTGACCTCTTCAGGAACGGATTCAACTATGTCGGTGATTGCCTGTAAAAGATCTTCGTTTTCTGAGATGCTTTGTTCTTTTAATCCTTCTACTTTTTCAATGAATTCTCCTCGAATTTGAGGAGGAATACTTTGAAGTGCTAGAGAATTCAGTAATATTAAAGTAAAAAATAGTAAAAATTTATTTTTCATTTTTTGATATACATTTTTTATTCGTTTTATCATGTAGTAATTGATGAAAAAGATTTCAAGTTTAATTTTTATGAAAAAATCCAATAAAAAAGCATCTTGCAAGCTTGGTTGCGGAGGTCGCCAATTGTATTGGTGCAGAAAAATGGTTTTTTAGCTTCTTCTCTGTGCTTTTAAACTTAACCATAAAAATCCGAGTGTGCCAATGGCAAGGCCGAGCGGAATCACTGATAAGCCAGTGGTGAAGTCTGTGAGTTGAAAAGGGGCCTCTGGGGAGGAGGCTGTCATGGCGTGACTTTGCCGTACTGAAAACCCAATGAGGCCATGATACACATATCCAAACAGCATTATTACCATGTTTGCAAAAGCAGTGGTCAGACCCATGAGCTTCTTTGGAACAAAAAGAGTGGCTTTGGCAATGGCAGGGATTTGATAGGCGCAAAAGATCCCTATAATAAAGAGAAGAA
>CAYGMA010000155.1:0-1763 GCA_964351045.1 uncultured Holosporaceae bacterium
CATCACCCTAACTGAGTGCTGCACAGCCTATCCTAAAGAGCAAAATGGCAACGCCTGCGCAGATATCACATTGAAAGGGTTAAAAAGCAATAAAACTGATCTTTTAACCTACCTTAATAAATGTGATAAATGGCCTCCAGCATTTGTGAAAGAAGCTAAAACGATTTGTGAAACCTCTAATCTTAGCAAAACAGGAGCAGATACCGTAAAATGTTATCACAACTTTGTGTCAGGACTCCCATCAGCGCATAATAAATGCATTGGAAGAGCTCAACTTAAAAAGTCACTAGCTGAGTACAACGCATGTGTAAGCAGCTGATAAAAAGAAAAGCATTATGAAAGTTTTAGCCTTTTCCATTTCCTGTCTTTTCTTCTTAGCAAGTGGCTTTTCAGCAAAGAGCGCTTGTTCCTGCATTCATAATGGAAAACCCTGCAAATACAAGGGCTCTGGAGAACCAGAAGAAGGAGACAATGTGATATGCGCTAACGTTGAAAAATCTTGCTTAACAACCTGCTTAGACCGAGCTGAAAACACTCTAAACTTTGACGTTGCAAAAAAGCAAGGGCTAGACGCCTTTATCGCGTGCATTAAAGTTTGCCCCACTCCGTGGAATGAGGCCTGCGCGCACGGGTGCAGAGATCTTGAAAAAAGATATCCACCACCGTCCAAAGATGATCTTTTAACCTGCTATAAAAACTGCAGCAAGTGGGATAATGGTAAACACCATAATAAGTGCCTGGCTACTCTTCGAAGTAAAAATGGAACGCTTGCCACGTATAACGACTGTGTAACAAACTCATAAAAACTCTCTTATTTTCACCACGTCCCGCGACTTCCCCCTCTACGTCCCGTGACTCCTCCCTCTACGTCCCGCGACTTGATCGCGGGAACCAGTGATCAATGGGGCGTAAGCCTCTTTATTTTTTTCTTAAACTCAGTCGGTCTAAAACTCCCCCTAAGGCCCAGAACTCCCCTGCCCCTTAAGGATCATCTCATAGGAAAGAATCTCTCCCTTATGACACGTCGTCGTCACTTGAGGATTCATCTGCAAAAAACTTTGCCCGCCTTGTTCTTGAAACCGCATGGGGAAGAGTTTCTGATGCAGCATCTCCAGAATAGGCCTTGCCTGTGCATCTCGTTTTGAGTCAACCCACAGAGTCACCTCAAGCCCTAAACGAAACTGCCCCAAAAAAGAGCCTTGCCCCACCTGAATATCCTTCAAATGAAGTGTCACATAAGGCCGCTTTGTTTTCATGGGCACCGTCGCTGTATAAACCGGCACCGTCAACTGATCCGTTAAATACTCTTTAAGTTTCAATGTAGTCGGATAAATCATGTGTCACTTCCTCCATCATAAAATATTGCCACGGGGTAATGGTGTCCTGAACGGGCTCTGAAACGATTTCAAACCATCGGCCTTTCCACTTAATCAAATACGTACTTTCCAACGGATGTGCCTGCTCTAGCCACACGCGGTAACACCCTCGCAGCACACGTTGCTCTGCTTGATAGATATAGCGCTCACCGCCCGCCCGAACAGGCTGAACAGCAGCCCAAGCATTAAAAACATGCGTTAGCTCTTGCTGATCATGATTTACGCAAGCCACAACCACAGGCTCCGTTAAATCAAAATAATAAGGATTATAAACCATTTACACCCCCCTCTTTAAGAACGGCATTAACAATAGTTTCAGCCCTTTAAGATCAAACTCTTTCCCGCCTGAAAAATAGCTTTGCGCCAGCATTTAAAATTGCCATTCTC
>CAYGMA010000155.1:1773-2368 GCA_964351045.1 uncultured Holosporaceae bacterium
CTGGAACATCCTTAGGAACCGTCCCAAACCCAACAACAGCATCCACTTCTAAGTGCTTTGCGTCTTTTGTCTCAATGCATAAATCCGAAAAAACGCCGCAGGTATGCCATTTCAATTCATCCTTCGGCACCTCTATGCGTTTTCCTGTTTCAAACACACGCCACACAGCTTTCACTTCTTTCACAGGCGCCACAGGAAGCCGCACATGCGATTGCGTTCCTTTGCCTGCACGAAAAGCTCGAGACTGCGTCATTCGCCATCCAGAGCATGTCATCCGCACAGTCTGATCCATCAGCTTTAGACCCAGCTGCGTTTCCAAATACTCCTGCGCAGCTTTCAATGTATGCCCAAGCGTTTGGTCAGCCATCGCATGCGTAATCCGCATATAGGCCTTCAAATCTTCAAGCAAAACAGCTTGCCCAGTTGGGGGTGTTAAAATTTTAATCATATTTTTCTCCATAAAAAAAAGAGAGGCCTAAAAAGACCTCTCAGGGTTAATAAGTGTGTATAAAAAAAACCGAAAACGGTTAGCCGAGTTCGATTTCTAGAGCTAATTCATATAAAGCAGCCTTATCGAGACATTCTCCTCTCTAAG
>CAYGMA010000156.1:0-2041 GCA_964351045.1 uncultured Holosporaceae bacterium
GCAACCAGGTGTTTTGCGTACGCGTGTGGGGTACACAGGAGGAGAAACTCTCAATCCAACGTATGATGATATAAAAACAGGCAAAACAGGGCATGCTGAAGCGATTGAGGTGGTTTTTGATCCAAGCAAAACCACGTACCGGACTCTTTTAGAGTTTTTCTTTAAGGTGCATGACTCAACAACAGAAAATCGTCAGGGGAATGATATTGGAACGCAATATCGATCAGCGATTTTCTTTTTAACTGAGGACCAGAAAAAAATAGCAGAGGAAGTGATTAATGAACTTAATCAAAGTGGGATTTTGCCTGGACCTATTCGAACAGAGGTTGCTCAATTTAAAAAGTTCTATGAAGCAGAAGACGTGCACCAAGACTATTTAGAGAAGCATCCAGGGGGCTATACATGTCATTGGGTTCGACCAGATTGGTCATTGAAGAGGTGATTAGTTTATAAATATGGCGTTTTTCAACGCTTACAAAAGCGACTACTTTTGATAGAGTAAGAAATGAAGAATGGAGCTCAAAAGCTTCTTTTTAACGGTTTTAGGTGATTTTTAATGGAGAGTAAGATGAAAAAAATTGTATTAATCCTTTTTATTATTATTTTATCTATTGTTTATTTTAGGTGGAGTGGCTTTGGCCTTTACAATTGGATCTATACGTCTCGGTCTGTTTTTGACTGGGCGCGTCCAAACTTAAACTGGAAATGGGATGATGATTTCCTGAATATAAAAAAGAAGAAGCTCAAAAAGGCCTCTCGTGAAATGCTCTCTTCCTTGGAGAGAAATATAGATTCCTTTGGAGAAATAGAGCAAGAGAAGTCACTTCAGCAAAATTCGGAAGAGTATTTTGTTTCTGGACAGACGGAAAATGGATTTTATTTAGAAAAAATGTGGTCAGGCGATCAAAGTTTTAATGTATTGGTTTTTGATGGGGCTAATTTAGAGAAGGCTCAGATTCATTATAAAGCTGGGGGGCAATACGGAATTCAAGTTAAAAGCCATGGAAAATGTCTAGGGAATTATCAGCTTAAAGAAAGGAAAAAGGGTGATACTTTGATTCTTTCTTTAGAAAGAGCTGGAAATGCTCCTTGTTCTTTGGATGTTACGCTTTTTCTTCCAAATGAGGGTTGAAAGAAAGAACTTCAGAAAGTTTTTTTGGCTTAATTTAGCTTTGGAAAAGGGCTGATAAGATGGATATTCATGCGTTAAAAAAAGTGTTTCTTAACTTTTTTCTAAGGCTTCACCTGATTTTTTATCAAAAAGATGCACATGACCTGGAGAGAATTTGAAGTGCATAACATCTCCTATTTTTACAGGGTGATCTCCAGCTGTCCGTACCATAATAGAAGGGCCTTTTGGAACACTAATATAGGCATATATTTCACTACCAAGATGCTCAACGATGCGTACCTTTCCTGAAATAAGGCTTTCTTTTTCAGCGCATTCTTCAAAGCGTTCGGGGCGGATCCCCAGCACCATTTTAGGAGATTTTTCTCCCTCTTTATAAGAGGTTGTATTGAAAGAAAGAGGTAGAGTTTTTTTGCTGGGTAAAGTGATTTGAACTTTCCCTTTCCCTTTGATTTCTGCGGGCACATCAATGAAATTCATTCGAGGGGAGCCTAAAAATCCTGCAACAAAAAGGTTTTTAGGGTTGTTGTAAAGCTCAAGAGGCGTGCCAACTTGCTCAATATTACCGCTTTGTAGGACGACAATTTTATCTGCGAGCGTCATGGCCTCAACCTGATCATGGGTTACATAAATCATGGTTTTGTTAAGGCGGCTCTTCATGCGGGCAATTTGCATGCGCATTTCAACGCGCAGACCCGCATCTAGGTTGGAAAGAGGCTCATCAAATAAAAAGACCTTTGGATCACGAACAATGGCGCGTCCTATTGCAACACGCTGACGTTGCCCACCTGAAAGTTGCTTTGGCTTTCGGTCTAGAAGAGCTTCAATTTTTAGTGTCTGAGCCGCTTCATTTACTTTTTCTCGAATGAGCGCTTTGTTCTTAATGGCGCGAATACCAAAAGCAATATTGTT
>CAYGMA010000156.1:2051-2339 GCA_964351045.1 uncultured Holosporaceae bacterium
AATGAGAATTTGCCCGCTTGTTAAGTCTTCAAGGCCAGCAATAAGGCGCAGTAAGGGAGATTTCCCACATCCAGACGGGCCAACAAAAACACAGAATTCATGATCTTCAATTTCAAGATTGATGTTATGTAACACTTCTGTGGTGCCAAATGATTTTTTAACATTTTTTAGTTCGACGCGGGCCATCAGTACCTTGTTTTTAAACGATGTTCTTTGACACTTTATACACTTTTATGCTCTTTTGGGGAAGGAATTTCCGTTTTTTGGAGGCTTCTGAACGCAAAGTTT
>CAYGMA010000157.1:0-1388 GCA_964351045.1 uncultured Holosporaceae bacterium
ATTTTAAAAACTATGCACATCTCTGATATGCTAAATTTAAATAATCACAAGGAGCAAAAGCTCCTAAAAGACAGCCTAACAATTCTCTTTGAAACCATTATCTATCAAGAAAACATGGAACTTCCCAAAGAGTTTACAAAAGAACACTTAGAAAAAATCACCCAGTCCATTTACACTCAACTGGTTCAAGATACACAAAACCAGGATGAACAAAGCCGAGAGCAAAAAAAAGCCGCTCATGCATTCCTAACCCTTCTCAGTCAAATTAAAGAAGTTTCCGAAGTGCTTGAGGAAAACGCCCACTATAAAAAAGGTCTCACAGACTTACTCCAACAGGCTCTAAATGCCACTTTAACTCTCTATGATTCAGAAACTCAATCCCTTAAAGAAGGCGTTAATTGGCAAACTGCAACCCTCGAGCAAACATTTAACCTGCACCAAACATTCTTGAAATTCTTAATAGAAAACAATGACCAATCCCCTGTTCATCCAGAACAAAAAACCCATTCTAATAAAAAGAAATCAAAGAATAAGTTCATTTCAATCCTTAATGCATACTATTTAAACCGCTATGCCGCATTACCCCGTCAGAACAAATCACCGAAAGACATTAAAAAAGAAATCACGCCGCATATTCAGCCTTTTGTATATCGTGAAAATGAAGAGAAAAATGAACCTCTTTTATCCTCTGAAGATATCCCAAATATTTCTAGTCTTGAAACGCCCCAAGAGAACCTCTCACGTCTTCAACGATATGTCGAAGACACCCTAGAAGACTTAAAGTATCAACCCGATGTGCTAGATTTAGCAGATATAGGTTACCTAAAAAAGCAACATCATACTTTTTTTGAGGAACACATTTATCCGTTGGCAGACGATAAAGAAAATTTAGCAACCCGCATTAGAGCTATTCATGATGAGCTAATTGAAAGCGCACAAAAACAAAACACCTCTGCCACAGCCACAGCATTCTTAGTTCTGATCAACCAAATCCAGGAAGTTTCTAGTGAACTTGGAGATGAAACTAAAACTCTACGCCAACAGCTTCTAGATGCCCTTCTAGCCCTCTATGATCCAACGGCTCACTCCCCTAAAAAAGGAAGTGAATGGAAAAACGCTATCCTCGCAGAAGTAGTCAAACTCAATAAAGACCTTCTTATTTTCTTGATAAAAAGCATCCCTCAAGAACCTTCTGATAAACCATCTCCTCTAAGAACTTCTGTATCTGCGAAACCCTCTGTCTCTGAAGCCCCTCATACAAACGGCGTAAAACACGTTGCAAGACATAGCCATGACGGGATGCCTCAGCCAAAATTGCAAACCCCAGATGACTTCAACGTTCTCTTTAAAAACAAAACAAAGGGCCAACCTCCCCTAATTCCCTCTGC
>CAYGMA010000157.1:1398-2326 GCA_964351045.1 uncultured Holosporaceae bacterium
ATTTTAAGTAATCTGAGTGATTTCGATGATGAAGAGGAGGAAGATGCAGAAGGCAGTGCCAACACTTTCGATCTTTACATCCCGACAAATCACACCTCCGAAAACACTACACCAACACCATCAGTGGAACAGACAGAAGAAGAAGCCAACCCCTCTGCCACTCAAAATGATGACGAAGATAGCGATGAAGATTTCTTTTTTCAACACACTAGCGATAGCGACGATGACGATAAATACGACTTCACCTATAACAGCGAAAGTGACAGCGAAGACAGCGACAAAAGCGAAAAAAAAAGGCCTAAAAGCTAGACCTCCGCGTCCTTGTTTATTTTCTTCTATATCCTGAGGGAGGGCATCCATCACCTGCACTCCCTTTCATCCCCACGCGCCTTCTCTACAACTCCCCTCTCTACGTCCTGGGACTTGATCCCAGGACCTACCGTACAACCCAGTCATAAAAGCGCGCAGCTCAAAAAACAAGAAACTCTCTAAAAGCATTTCAGTCTAAAATCTCCGCATCTTCTAAAATGCCGTCTTCATAAAGCGCTGCTTCCACAGCCCGGCGTTTCACCAACCCAGGCAAAATGCGTCCTCCAGCCCATTTCCAGCGCGGAAATTCCAGAACCACCTCCTCATGAAGGCCTCTGTTAAGTTTTTGCCGCAAGGTTGACCGAAAAAAAGCCGCCACCCCCACATTAAAAACAAAAGATAATAGCGCAATCTCTTGAAGCACTGAAAGCTCCACCGAAACCAATCGATCCAACTGTCGCTTCATGCCACCCAAATCCTGTTTTAAAAGCGCCATCGCCTCTGCACGGCTCAACGGTTCTTGAAAGCGATCAACCGGCTGAATCACATGGCCATATCCAATGGTCCATTTTCCAGCCGGACACTGATAACGATACTTGGCAAACCCCTCAAACCCTTG
>CAYGMA010000158.1:0-2260 GCA_964351045.1 uncultured Holosporaceae bacterium
ATGACATCGCAAACAGTTCCAAGAGCGGTGAGGGGAAGGATGTCAGAGAGTTTAGGTTCTTTTACCACATGCTCTTGAAACCAATGTTGATCTCTTAAAGCTTTGCGCAGGGCAATAAGAAATAAAAAGGTGACACCCGCAGCTGCCAGATACGTGCAAGGTGACGATTCATCGTGGCGGTTGGGGTTGATTAGCGCTGCACACGCGGGCATTTCAGTGCTGCCTAAGTGGTGGTCTAGTACAATGACATCTAAGCCAATATGCTTTGCATGCTCAAGTGCCTCGAAGGAGGTGGCTCCACAATCAACAGTGATAACGAGAGAGCTTCCTTGCTCTTTGATTTTTGTTAAGGCTTCTTTGTTGGGGCCGTATCCTTCTTTTTCTCGGTGGGGAATATAAAAATCAAGGGTGTGGTTAAGCGCACGAAAAAATAAAATGAGACTGGCAGCTGAGGTGGCGCCGTCAACGTCATAATCTCCAAAAACAGTGATTTTTTCTTTTTCTTTTAAGGCTTGAATAACGCGGTTAACCCCTTTTTCCATATCAATTAAATGGAACGGATCAGGGGTTGAATGGGCGAGGGTTGGATTGAGAAACTCTTCAAACTCTTCAGGATTAATGTCTCGGTTTAAGAGGAGGTGTGTGAGGCGTGCTGAAAGTTGATGCTGTTGGCTGAGCGCATTGAGGGCTAGCGTGGAGATTTCTTTTAAAATCCACCGGGTGTTGGATGATGAAGGGCCGAGTTCTTTAGGCGTTAGCATGATAGGTTTGTTATACAAAAAGTTTGTGCTGGGAGCTATGATAAAATGGAAGCGAAAAAAAGCCTGTTATTTTTTTTCAGTAAATTGGCTTCCTAAGGCTTGAGAGCCAAAGGCTTTTTGCTCAGCGTTTTCTTTGGTTAACTCTTTTAAATCTTGCCTTACTTCAGCTAAAGGGATGCGTGGCGGTTCACGATCTGGGACTTCTGAAAGGTTGATATAGCCTTGTTCGCATTGCGTTAAAACGCCTCCTATCCCAACGAGAAGAAAAAGAGGGAAAAGGAGGCGGCTAACACGTTTCATATGCTATCTTTTTGAAAAAGAATTAATAGTCATTTTTTTCAATTTCACAGAAGCAGCGCCCTCTTAATTGGGTTTGATCATAATCCATGACCATTCCTTTTTCTGAGCAGTGCGCCTGGCATTTTGTGATTTCATTTTCCTCGCTCATCATGTCGGAACAAGAAGTAAGAAGGAAAAAAAGCCCTGCAAGGGCAATAAGATTGCGTGATTGTTTCATATAAAACTCCCTTAAAAAAAGTTAACCCACTATCGCACTCTTTAATTAATTGAGTCAACTGATTTATTGCCGGATTAGCGGCTTTTTTAAAGATTTTTTTCAGGGTGTTTTTAGTATAGTTTTATATACCTGGTGGTTAAAATTTATTATACTGAAGCAAATTTTAATAAGAAATAGATGCGTAAATACTATAGAAAAAATCTTCGTTTAGAGCCTTGGCAAGATTCTGATGTAACGCCTTACTTAATCGTTGAGAATTTAAGCAAGGAATATGAAGGGGTTCCGATTTTAAAAAATGTGAATTTGGAGATTTATCAGGAAGAGTTCTTCTGTTTATTAGGTCCGTCTGGATGTGGAAAGACAACGCTTCTACGGATTTTGGCTGGATTTGAGACGCCCTCTAAAGGGAAGGTTTATTTGAATGGAGTAGACATTACGCGGGTGCCTCCTTATGAGCGGCCGGTGAGTATGATGTTTCAATCTTATGCGTTGTTCCCACATTTGAACGTGCAGCAGAATGTGGCGTTTGGACTCAAACAAGAGAGCCTTTCTCGGGATACCATTCAAGAGCGGGTGGATCATAGTTTGCGGCTGGTTGAGATGGGAGGCTATGCGAAACGTAAACCTCATCAATTGTCGGGCGGACAGCGGCAACGGGTGGCGCTTGCACGGTCTTTGGCAAAGCAGCCCCAGCTTTTATTGCTAGATGAGCCTTTAGCAGCGTTGGATAGAAAGCTGCGCGAAAAGACGCAGTTTGAATTGGTGAATATTCAGGAAACGGTGGGCGGAACCTTTATGATGGTGACCCATGATCAAGAGGAAGCAATGACCATGGCCAGTCGGGTTGCTGTTATGGAAGAAGGACAAATTGTTCAGCTGGGATCGCCTCAAGAGATTTATGAGTTTCCGAACTCACGGTATGTGGCAAATTTTATTGGGGCCATCAACTTGTTTGAGGGGCCAAATAAAATTTGCCACATAC
>CAYGMA010000159.1:0-2258 GCA_964351045.1 uncultured Holosporaceae bacterium
TCCAGTCAAACAAAGAGAGCAGCTCAACTAATAGTAAAAAAAGAGGCATTCCGCCCCATTAATCCACTTTAAAGTCTGCTTTCAAAAAGGCTGGAAGTTCATCCCCAAACCCTTTAACAGGAACTTCAGAAACAACCTCTCGTGACTCTTTAAAAGATTTCTTTGCCTCCGGCTTGTTTTCAGTCTTTTTATGATGCTTCTTTTCTGCAGGCTTTCCTGCTTTTTCCCCAGAACCTACTGCATCCAATTCATACCCTGTTTCATAAACCAACTCTTTTGGCAAAATAGAACGCGCGCGCTTAAAATCATCCGGAAGCAAAAAGGTCCATGCATGCCCCGTTAGCCCCGCACGCCCAGTCCGGCCAATACGATGCACATAATCTTCAGGATTTGGGGGGAAGTCATAGTTAATCACAAAAGGAAGCCCTTCCACATCAATTCCCCGAGCCCCCACATCACTCGCAATCAGAAAGTCCAGCTCTTGGTTTTTAAACTGGCTGAGCATATCCGTTCGTTTGCTTTGATGAATATCTCCATGAAACCCACGTACAGAAAACCCATGTCGTTTCATCGACCGCTCAAGCTCATCCACATCCGTCTTTCGGTTACAAAAAATCATCGCATGCTGAATCTTATGCTTTTCGATCAAGTCTCTTAAAATTTTACGTTTCTTATAAGCTTGGGATTCCGAAAATCTTTTTGTCACCAAAAACCGTTGATCAATGTTTTTCGCATGCATTTGCTCTGGCTTTACTTTCACAATGGCGGGCTCGTTCAAGAGCTTTTCCGCACAAACCTGAACCCCTTTCGCCATGGTTGCCGATAAAAATAAACACTGCTTGTGGCTTGGAATCAACTGGTTAATGCGCTCAACATCTGGCATAAAGCCCATGTCCAGCATACGGTCTGCCTCATCAATCACCAAAAACTGTATGCCCGCTAATAAAATTTTCCCACGGTCATAAAAGTCTAGAAAACGACCAGGCGTTGCAATGATCACATCTGGCCCCTTGGAAAGAGCCATCAACTGCTTAGACTGAGCGGTTCCTCCAATCAACGTAGCTGTTTTAATGCCTTGGCCTCCCCCATAGGTTGCCAAGCTTTCAGAAACCTGATCTGCCAATTCCCGAGTTGGAACCAACACCAAAGCAGTTGCCATTCCCGCACGCCTACGCCCACTTAAAATCAAATCAATGAGGGGCAGCGCATAGGCCGCTGTTTTTCCTGTTCCAGTTTGGGCAATTCCCATTACATCCCGGCCCTGAAAAACAAGCGGAATCAGTTTTTGTTGAATTTCCGTTGGTGTTTCATATCCCAGCGTTTCAAGTGTCGACAGCAACGCAGGGCTTAAACACACATCGGTAAAAGTAATTTTCAAGTTTTCATCTCTTCGTTAGTAAACATCCGCAGACTATTGGAATGCCCAACATTTGTAAATAAAAAAGAAAATTCTCTAAATAATCGTGGAACCATCCTCTTCTAATGAGAAATCACTTAAGGAACTTCCACTCCGATGAGAGTGCGCCTCTACATCTGGTATAGAAATAACTGCGTGAGCTGGTTGCCGCCTACCATCATTATCAGACTCTACTTCATGCCCCTGCTCTTCAAGAAACTGCTTCATTGTTATAATAGGACCATCTTCTTGCTCATCTTCCCTTCCTATCGAAACAACAGAATGATCCTTCTCTGTATCTGTATCAGCCCAGTCATCATCAGACTCCTCTCCATCATCATCAGAATAACACCCTCTCTCAATAACATCCCGAGCCGTAAGAATCTTCTTCGCTGACGGCCACCACTTAGCCTTCCTGTGGGGACTGTGAGAATCCGCTTTTGGAAGCGTATCTTCAGAGTAACTCATCATTCTAGGGTGCTGTTTCCTTTGATGATCTTGCCTTGGTAGCCCATCCTCTTCTTGAGGAATGTAAGAGCTTCCCCGCTCAAGATCACCCAGGCCTCCAATCATCTGAGACTGCCTCCTTTCCACCTCTGCTTCCAATTTTTTTATTTCCCTTTCGAGATCTTCATCATCCTCATCAAAAGAAGCTTGCTGAAATCCATCACCAGAATACACAAATTCAATAGAATCTGGAGATTCCTCCCCCTTTTCAGCCAAATTTTGTATGGACTGTGCAGTCTGAAGAGAAGGTTGAACTTCTGGCGGCGGCATACCAAGCGTTTCTTGAACAGTCTGCACTTGCCTTTCTTCATGCCGTATATCCATCTGCGCAGTATCTTGTTCATGTTGATACCTC
>CAYGMA010000160.1:0-2247 GCA_964351045.1 uncultured Holosporaceae bacterium
GTTGCTATCCAGCTCAAAATCCAACTTCATTCCTTCTTCTTTAGCCGCTAAAAAAGAAGTTTCGTTTTCCAAGTAAGTTTCATCCTGTGCTAAAACCTCTTGGGCTTTTTGATCTTTTTCTTTAGCAGCTAAAGAATTATTAAAAAAGCGCGCGTGAAGATCATTAGTATTAGAACTTTCTCGATCTTTGAGGCTTTCTTTTTTTAGAGAGTTTGGACTTTTGTAGCTTTTGTTATTGTCATTTTTTTCTTTATTTTTCGTCTCTAAAAAGTATGGGCTAGCCCCATTGATTAGGGCAGAGTAATGACTTTTGTTATAGCTAGAATTGGCAAAGAATTCATTAGCATCTAGTTGGTTGGGAAAGTGGATTCTAAAGCATGAAAAGCCTTCTTTTTGAAGTCTTTGAGAAAGCTTTAATGAAGCACTTTCACCTGCCTTATCTGGGTCATATGCTATATAGATATTTTGGATGTTTTTTTGGATCAGAAAGGAAAGAATTTCTTCTGTAAATCCTTGGGTTCCAAAAGAAGTTGTGACATTAGAAAACCCATTCTTATAAAAGGAAAGTGCATCTATGATGGACTCACAAAGTATGACGGATTTTTGTTTATGATTTTTTCCTTCCTTCTTTTGGGTTTGAATGTCAAACTCTTGAAGGTAATTTTCTATTCCTGATAGATTAAAAATTCCACCATGTGGCCCTTTAAGGTAGGTGTGGTTTGGAGTTCCTTTTCTTAGGTTCTTGGTGATCTTCCTTCCATAGATTTCTCTAATCTCTCCTTTAGAATCAAAAATAGGAATAACAATAGAGCCTCTAAAATGTTCATGGCCTGATTCTCTTAGAATTCCTAATCTGTGAAGCCTTTCCCTGATTTTCTTTCCTGATGATCTGCTTTTATCTTCAAGCCTTAAACATAAAGACCGATCACAAAAACCAATCTTAAAGGTATCAATAAGCTTCTCATCGAAAAGAGATCGAGAAGCTAGATATTCTTTTGCTTTTTGGTTTTCTTTGAGTTTCTGATGGTAGAAATCAATCACATCTTTAAAAAGTTGGGAATCTTGGGAATCCATTGATAAGGGTGACTTTAAAATAGGTGTGGTGGCTTTCTTTGGTTTTTTATCACTGGATAAGATTTTGGAAAATTCTTTTTCCCTTAAAAGCTCTATTGCATGCTTGAAACTAATTCCTTCGCTTTTCATGATCCAATCAAAAACTGATCCACCGGCATCACAAGCAAAGCAATTCCATAAACCTTTGGATGGTGTGACCACCATAGATGGGTTTTTATCATCATGAAACGGACAAAGACCATGATAGTCTTCTCCCTTTTTAGTCAATACAACCCCACGAGATTGAACCAACGCCAAAAGATCCACTGATGATTTAAGTTCCTGGAGTTCTTCATCTGGGAGTTTTGGCATGGTTTTTCCTTTTTGCTGAAATGTTGTCAATAGTAAATCTTAAATTATTCATTTTCTTTATTATACGGTATAATACCGTTTATAGTTTATCAACTACTATTGATATTTTTTTAGGGGTTAAAATGAATTTCGTCATGCCAAGAAAATCAACTTTAGAATTACCTGATATAAATTTAGGAGATTTAAGCGTAGGTCAACGAATTGCATTATTCAGGAAATCGAGTGGCTTAACTCAAAGTCAACTCGCAAGTAAGATAGGTTTAAAGCAAAATCTTGTTTCAGACTATGAACGTAGTAAAATCCGCCCTCATCCTGAAATGCTAGCTCGATTCTCTTTAGCTTTAAATGTTACTGCTGACCAACTTTTAGGTTTAGATTCAACCATTCCAAGCAACAGCCTAATAAAAGAAAAGAATTTGATTAGAAAACTGCATAAAGCAATTGATTTTGAACCACCCCGACTTTTCAGGAGGCCTTATTCTTTGAGAGGATAGAATCATGAAAAAAAGAATTAGATATTCACCAGAATTTAAGAACCGGGGTGTGCGAATGGTTTTGGAACATGAGGGATAGTATGACTCTCGGTGGAAGTCCATTCAGTCAATTGCACAGAAGTTAGGTTGTACCGCTGAATCTTTGAGGCGTTGGGTTTTACAAGCTGAGATTGATAAAGGAGTGCGAAATGGAGTCAGCACCGAAGTTCAAAATCGCCTAAAAGAGCTTGAGAAGGAGAACCGTGAGCTTAAGATGGCTAACGATATTTTGAGAAAAGCAGCAGCTTTTTTCGCCCAGGCGGAGCTCGACCGCCCAAAAAAGAAATGA
>CAYGMA010000161.1:0-2239 GCA_964351045.1 uncultured Holosporaceae bacterium
AACTGACTTACTAAAAGCCCTATATCAATATGTAAGCATGTTGGTACGTCGTTCATTTAGGCGCTCCTTTAGGAAAAGGTAAAATGCTTTCTGGCTTTTCTCCGTTTGCAACCGCAAAAAAGTAATCAAGAGCTTCCTCTACATCTTTATGGTCAAAAGCTAGCGCCCCAATAACCTGATAGGCTTCAGCAGCTATTTGTTTTGCGTAGTCGTCGTTCATTTAGTCACCCTTGCTTTTGTTTGTCATTTGAAACTCGTCTTCAAGTTGGTAATTTCGCGCCTCGTGTGGCGTTCCATTATGCAAAGCTGATTCGTCTTGAAAGGTAAGGCGAGCCACATCCATGACCTCATAAAGCATTCCGTACTTTTTCATTTCTCTTTGCCTGCTTATTCTTGGAAAATCATCTTTCGGCAAATATCTATCAAAAACATCCAGCAACCACACTACTTCATCACAGCTTATATCGCGCTCACCTCTGGTTCTTTTTTGATTTGGTACAATCTCGCTCATAAATCCTCCTAGCTATCCAAATGGGATTTGTACTTTATTTCTTTCTCGGTATTCCCTGAATGATTTCTCAGCTCTTACTTTTGCCCTAAAAAACACCAGTCTCATATTGTTGTGATAAGTCCAATCATCACTATATTTCTAACAGCTCTTCCTCGCCAAGAATTTTTATATCACCTTCAAACTGCTTGATTTCTTTATCGCTCATAACCCTCTCCTAGTTAAAGTTAATTATTTGATAAGCAAGCAAGTAAACACACCCACCTGCCATAATGACCATGATTAGCCATGCGAATAGAAGTATTGTTTTTAGGTATGTCATATCACCCTCGCCTCATGGAATTTGATTTGCTCTTTAAAGTCTTTGATTAAATCTTCCAGTTCTGCCCTGTTGAATTTATGCGGCTTGCCTCTTGTGGCTAGTATTTCCTCAACAAAGTCTTTCCCGTAGGTTTCTTCCATATATTTTTTGTAGTCCGATTCTTTGTTGTGAAACTTCATTCCAAACGAGTTACAGCCTGAACACTGTGGGTGTACGTTTTCTTCCATTAGAAGCGTTGCGCTATTTCCTCTTGATATGTAATGCCCGCCTTGAAAACCGTCTTTAAAGTGTCCTACGCGCTCACAGGTGACACATTTCACATAGCCGTTATCATCAGCAGCCTTTATTCTCACAAGGTATTGTAGAAGTTCAGCGGCTTCTTTCTTTAGCTTTGGAAGTGTCTTGGATTTAGGCATTGTTAATCAACTATCTTTAAATCTGCTTTCACGTTATCTGGTAAAAGTTCAATTCTTAAGGTTTGAGTTCCATCTAAAACATCCATTAAAAATACAGGGTCTTTGCCTTCGCCTAGCATTTCAGCCATTCGATACAGGAGAGCTTCTAGCCAGTCTTCTAAAGGCTGTTTTGTGTTGTTTAAATTAGTTATTTTTTTCATGTATCGTCCTTTTGAAATTGTTGCGCATAAAGCAGGAATGCGTCCAACCGTAAAAGACGTTGATGCGTGCGCTGAAAGCATCATGCAAATAATGGGGTAGTCCGATTTGTGCCAAAAACTCCCGAGCTTTGTTTTTATCCTTGCGGGTAGCCCAAGCGTTTCTTCTATAAAGTTTTGTGTCATATGAAACCCGATATTCTTACCAATATCGGTTGTGCTCATATAATCTGGTAAATGTTTTATTTTTTCAGATTGATTCATTTCCCATCTCCTCAAGGTCTTTTTTGTTTTCCTCAACAAACTTCGTGTAATCAATTAATTCCTCGTGCGAAAGGCACTCATAGATGAACTTTCCATCTCTAAACTTCACAGCCAGAAAGCCAACACCGTGCAGCAAAGTGTCTTTCAATACTTTTTCTTTAACTTCTAAATCCATATTCACTCACCCTTTTGGTGTTGGTTTAAAATTTATCGTTAGGCTTACGAGCTGCTCATCGTCTTGCTTTACCCATTCCAACGAATCAACTGAAACAAGGTTTATCCCCATATAATTTGGTATTACCGAAAGAGGTAGCGGGCAATCTGCTTTGTTGGCAATTATTTCCTCTATTGTTTTAACTGTTTTATTCACACCTCACCCCTCTGACACTCTGTAAAATACTCTTGCATAACTTTATCGTTAGTCATTGAACCATCTGAGATAGATAGCAATGCTTTAACGGCCTCTGAATCAACTCCTTTCTCTAAAACCAAATCAGCAAACCATGTGTATTCCCTTGAAAGGATTTTTAGC
>CAYGMA010000162.1:0-2229 GCA_964351045.1 uncultured Holosporaceae bacterium
TCTTGTTTTTATTCTATTACAAGGAGAGGTTGATCATACTCTACAGGTTCAGCGTCAGCAACGATGAGTTTTTTGATGACGCCTGATTTTTGTGCTTTGATGGGATTCATCACTTTCATGGCTTCAACGATGAGGAGTGTATCCCCTTCTGCGACTGTTTTTCCTTCTTCAATAAAAGGAGCTGCGCCAGGTTGTGGTGAGAGATACACAGTTCCAACCATGGGAGATTTCATAACACCAGGATGGCTGTTCCAGTCATTTTCTGCAGGGGCAGCTTGAGGCGCTGGTGCAGCAGCTTCAGGAGCTGCAGGCGCTTGAACTTGAGCAACAGGGGCTGGTTGTGCAACGGAAACAGGGGCAGCGCTAACGAGCTCTTTTGCCACACGGATGCGACCGTGGTCTGTTTCATATTCAATTTCAGAAAGCTGTGTCTCGCGAAGAATCTCTGCCAATTCTCGAACGGCATTTGCATTGATCTCAATGTTGTTTTTCTTCGGCTTTGGAGATGGGGCTTTGTTTTTTTGCGTATTGGTCACTTAGTCCTCATGGGTTCAGTTTCTACCCTTATATACTTGAACCAATTGGGGACGTCAAGGTGCCTCAGTTAACCCGTTGAAAAAGGGGATTTTATTGGATTAAAGAAGGTGGTTCTATTGAGCTTCGCGCATTTATGGACTGGACTCCGCGATCAAGTCGCGGAGCGTTGAGGGGGGAGGGGAGGAGCGCCAGGGTGTAGAGAGAAGGAGGGAGCGGAGTAAAAGGTAACTAGACAGTTGAGCTTCGCGTTTTTATGAACTGGACTCCGCGATCAAGTCGCGGAGCGTTGAGGGAAAGGATTCCAGGGTGTGGCATAGAGTTTATGGTAATGAGGGGGGGCACCTTCTATATTAGTTGGTCTGAGGCTTTCAGTTTTACCCTATCCAGGTCAATTTCTGATGCCATTTACCTCTACAGCGGCCAGCGCCTGTGTCTACTGTGCCGCCTAAATCTCTGCAAACACGGCGGGCCTTTTTTTTGAACAACCTAATATTAGTATTACCAAAAACAATAAAGCGCTGTACAACTGCAAGACAGAGCGCTTGTTTGTCATCATGTTTACCGCGTGTACGCTTGTCAGAGAGCTTGTCACGATCATTTTCGTCTAGGCGAAACCATGTGTTTAATTGACCATCGTTTGCTAAAAAGGCAAGTCTATTTTTCTCCGCAAGAAACTCTTCCATTTCACCAAAATTGATTCGCTGTGGCAATACACAACAAACATACCTTGTTTTCCCGCAGGCTGCATTGACATCAGCTAGGGTGAATGTGGCTAAGGCTAAAAAAACACTTATAACAGGTATGTTGGTTTTTTGTTTGAATACGTTAAGCATAGGTGGCCCCTCCCAGGTTTATAGAAGCTACTTTACAGTGTTGGCGCACGCTTTGTCAAACGGGTGAATGAGCAGAGTGAAACAAGTAGGTGACGGTGGCGTGTGTGGTTTCTTTATCTGTTGTTGGGGCAATGGGCGGATGAATGGTGAGGTGAATGGTGCCGGGGTATTTATAAAAAGACCGACGAGGCCAATGCTCTCCAGAGTTGTGGGTGATGGGGATGATGGGAAGGCCTGCTTCTTGCGCGAGGAGGGCAAAGCTTGGGTTAAGCTTTCCTGGTGCTCCGGGGGGCATGCGCCGCCCTTCTGGGAAGATAATCAGAGAGTGATGGTTTTGGGTGGCTTTTTTCACTTGAGTGATCAGCCGTTTAAGAATGGACTTGTTGCCACGGTCAATACCAATAAGGCCGTATTTTCGCAGATAAACACCGGCAAAGGGAATGGACAGAAGGCTTTTTTTAACCACAAACACACTGTTTGGAATGAGCTGAAACAACGCGATGGTTTCCCACATGGATTGGTGGTTTGCGACATAAAGAGCGGGTGTGTGGGAAAGGTTTTTTTCTCCATGAATTTGATAGGTGATTCCAGATACGTATTTTAGAACGCAGAGGATAAATCGGGCACACGCGTGAAGAACGGTTTTTGCAAGACCAGGAAAGAGGTACACAAAGGGGAGGCAGAGGATAGCCACTGAAAAACAATAAATGGCGCATAAGCTATTTGTTAACGCAGATCGTAAAAACAGCATTAATAAGAAAACTTCTTTAGCATTTTAAGGGCTGTCACTTTTGCGGAATACACCATCAAAAGAGTAATGAGCGTTGGGATGAAAAAGGTGATAGCCCAAATGTCCCAG
>CAYGMA010000163.1:0-1608 GCA_964351045.1 uncultured Holosporaceae bacterium
GGAAGGGCCTGCTAAATTCTATAAGGATGGGCGCTTAGTGGCAGAATTAAGCTATAAGCAAGGCAAGATGGATGGCCTTTTTAAGGCGTATCGTGAAGGAAATTTAGCAAAAGAATGCCACTATAAAATGGGAAAGTTGGAGGGGCCCTCGATTGTGTATTATCCGGATGGGGCTGTTTTACAAACCATGACGTATGTGAACGCTCTTGTGGAGGGAGAAGAGAAAAAATTTTATCAAGACGGGACGTTGATGGAGCAAACTTTGTTTGAAAAAGGAGAGCCTAAGATAAAGCAACGCTTTGATACAAAAGGTGTTTTGACTGAGGAGAAAAAATTCGAATAAAAAAACTCTTTCTGTTTGACTTTTACTTTTGCTGAACCTAAGCTTTTACTTAGGAGAGGTGGATGAAAAAGTTTTGTTTATTTGCTTTATTTTCGTTTTTCTTTTTTTGGGATGTTTTTTCTTTAGGTGGAGTTGAAGAATTGCGGGAGGATGCAGATTCTTCTTCTGTGAGTAGCTCCTCGGTTTCTAGTTTATCTGTTTTTGAGTTTGATGAAGAGCAAGAGGTTTCTGTTTTTTCAGAGGAAGATAAGAAGAAGTTTGTTAAGAGGCTTTTTTCTGGTTTTAAATATATTTCTGGTAGTCATTCAGTTGCTTGTGTTGAACAAGACTTTCAAAGCATTCATGACCTTCAAGAGGCTGAGGATATTTCAGCGTGTGTAAGTGAAATTCTGAGGCTTTTTGATTGGAAAGATATTCGTGGAAAAGGGCCACCTCAAATGGTGCTCCCAACATTAACGGGTTTTTTTATAAATCGGATTATTTTTAAAGACCACCCTGAAAGAAGGAAGTTTGTTGTAGATGCAATCGTGACGTATTTATTCCCTTTAAAAGAGTCGCGATCTATACAGCCCCATTTTATAAACTTTATGTCGAGGGTTGCTCAGTGCGAGACAAAAGAAGAGGTGGCTAACGATGCTGAAAAGTTTATTGATGGACTTGAGAGACGGAGGCAAAAACCAAAATGTCACAAGCCGCATGGACTTAAAAAAAAGGCGCGGGGGCAACGCTCTTCTCTTTATCAATCACCAAAGAGCTCTCCGCAGCAGAAGAGGCGTGGCGGCGGGCACAGAAGATGAGAGGGATTTTACTTATTTTTATCCCTTTTTTTCTGTTGGGTATAGAGGAGCTTCCGGAAAATCAAACTCTTTTGGGGTCCTCAATAAATTTGACCTCTTATGGTACACAGGATGTGGAGTTGAGAGGTGACTTAGACGAAGAGCGCTCAGAGGTTTCTTCATCTGAGAGTGAGAAGGAAGATTTTGACGAGGGGCTAATCTTAGTTGTGAAGGACCCTAAGCACCTGGATGAAGAATCAAAGAAATTTTTAAAAGAAGTAAAGAGGGCAAAAAGAAAATTTCGGTTCCTGAAATTTTTTTCTTGTTTTAAAGGGTGTTTTTAAAGAGGCTTTAAAGCTTTTATCCGTTTGGACATCTCATGAAAAAAGGCTTTTTTTATAATCTTGTTCTGTAAATCATTCAGACTCTTCTAGCTAGTGTTTGGGAAGTGTGCTAGGGTAAAGCATATAGGTTAAAAACAATGATTGC
>CAYGMA010000163.1:1618-2189 GCA_964351045.1 uncultured Holosporaceae bacterium
TTGCTGAGGCTTATTTTCCAATAGTTGTTTTCTTTGCACTGGCATCTGGATTGTCAGTGTTTATTATTTTAGCGTCATTACTAGTCGCTAAAAGAGCCCCAAATCTTGAAAAAGTGTCTCCCTATGAATGTGGGTTTGAGCCCTTTAAACACCATCCTGGAAGGTTTGATGTGCGTTTTTATCTTGTGGCCATCCTTTTTATTATTTTTGATTTGGAAATTGCGTTTTTATTTCCCTGGGCGGTTACCTTGAAATTTCTTGGGTGGCCAGGATTTTTTTCCATGTGCCTTTTTTTAACAGTGCTGACAGTGGGCTTTGTTTATGAATGGAAAAAGGGGGCCTTGGAATGGGCATAAATCAAGAGGATTATCAGACTGTATTGACGTCAAATGCATCGTTGGATGATTTGATGAAGCCAGTCCATGATGTAATGGAAAATCAAGGATTTTTAGTGACGCAGGTTGATAAGCTTGTGACATGGGCGCAAAGTGGCTCCTTGTGGCCTATGAGTTTTGGGCTGGCCTGCTGTGCGGTTGAAATGATGCAAACAGCTGCAAGTCGGTATGACTTG
>CAYGMA010000164.1:0-2186 GCA_964351045.1 uncultured Holosporaceae bacterium
CGAGGCCCGTGGGTGCTTTTGCTTTGATGTATCCGTTTTCAATGTGGACCTGAACCCCTAGCGCTTCTAGAGCTTGAAGGTGTAGATCAACGGGGCGTGTACCAATAGCACATCCTCCTGGTAAAGAAATTTCAGCATGACCAAAGCGGGCAACAAGTGGGCCCAGGATTAAGACAGAAGCACGCATCTTACGAACCATCTCATAAGGAGCTAGCGTTTTAAGGTCGTTGGGGGCTTGAATGGATATTTGTTTGTTGCCAGTGTCTTCAACAGTGCAGCCAAGAGAGGCAAGAAGACTCAGAAGGGTTGAAACATCAGCCAATTGACTTGTGTTGGTTAAGGTGACTTTTTCTTCTGTTAAAAGCGTTGCAGCTAATAAAGGAAGAAGAGCGTTCTTTGCGCCACTGATTTCAATGCGGCCTTTGAGAGGGGTGCCGCCTTTGATTTTTAGGTAGTCCATTTTTACTCCTGATCGGCTAGAATGCGTGGCAGAGTGATGCCAGTTTGTTTCATGTATTTTCCCTTGCGGTCACTATACGCTGTTTCGCAGGGTTCATTGCCTTTTAGGAAGAGAAATTGGCAAATGCCTTCGTTGGCATAAAGCTTGGCAGGAAGAGGTGTTGTGTTTGAAAACTCAAGGGTGACATGCCCTTCCCAGCCAGGCTCGAGAGGGGTGACGTTTACGATAATGCCGCACCGTGCATAGGTGGATTTACCAAGGCAGATGACTAATACATCTTTTGGGATGCGAAAGTATTCTACAGTGCGGCCCAAGGCAAAGCTGTGAGGCGGGAGCATGCAGACATCGCCTTGACGATCTACAAACGCACTTTCCTGAAGGTTTTTAGGATCAATGATGGCATTATCGACATCGGTGAAAATCTTAAACTCTGGGGCTAATCGCGCATCATATCCATAGGAGGAAACGCCAAAAGAAATTTGCCCTTTTGCGACTTGCTTATCCATAAAAGGGTCGATCATGCCGTTGTTTAATGCTTGGTTTTTGATCCATTTATCTGACAGAATTGACATCTTAATGCTCCTTGGAGTGTGATGGTTTTTCAGGGCTTTGAACAGATTTCCGTGCGCGTTGCTGCTGTTTGCGTTTCATCAGATTTTCGCGCATGATTTTTGCGAGCCTTTCGGCATTTTTCTTTTCGTAAGAATCTGTTTTAGAGCTGCTCATGGCCTCTTTTTAACATTAAATGAGCCTTTGCAACAAGCCTTAAGGTTAGCTTTTTGCAATTTCGGTTAGCTGTGCTGCAATCCAGAGTTTGAAGGCTTCTTTGATTTCTTCAGGGGATTTTAAAGCAAGACCTGTTTCAGAGTCAGAGGTTGTGACAACGATGGCGCTGAAGAAGTCTAAGATATTCTTAACAGGGACTGTAAGCTTATCATCGTGGTTGCGCTTCCGAGCGGCTAAGATAGCAGTGAGTTTTGGGCTTTTTGTGTTTTTAGTACTTTTTAAAGCTTGGTTGATGAGCTCAGAAGAAATGTGAAGAGTTGTTTTGAGGGTTTTATCTTTTTCTTCCTTATCAAGGATATACGCTAAAACAGACATGAGCATCGGGATGAGTTGATCCTCTGTTTCATCTGCTAGAAACGTTTTGAAAGGCCAGTCTCTTTGAGTTTTTATGTAGTTATTTGCATGAGTTTGAAAGGCCATCAGGCATGGGAAAGTGGGGCTCCTGAGGAGACGATTAAATCCACATTGATGGCCACGGGCAAGAAGGCGAATGACTTTCTCAGGATCGCTGGTACACGTTTTTGGGTCTAAAGATAGTCCAACAAAAGCACCTGCACGTTTACAGAAAGCAGCTGTTTTAGAGAAAAAGCTGGGGGCTTTTTTTGTTTTTGGGGCGCTGTGGCTGGTGAAGAAAGTGAAGGAGAAAAAGATGATTAAAAAAAGAGATTTGGTCACAAGGCGCCTCCGTTGCTGTTTTTTAAAATTCTAGTGCATTTGACAGAAAAAAGGAACAGGTTTTCTTTTTCCGTAAAACTGATCCCATAAAGAAGTTGCATTCAGGGAGGGGGTTGGTTATAACCCTTAGAAAGACTTGGTATATAGGAGTATAGCTCAATTGGTAGAGCGTCGGTCTCCAAAACCGAAGGTTGTGGCTTCAAGTCCCCCTGCTCCTGCCAATTGAATTTGACAAACACATGACGCCTTGTTAATTAGGAGTCAC
>CAYGMA010000165.1:0-2177 GCA_964351045.1 uncultured Holosporaceae bacterium
ATGCAACGATTCATCACCGTTTTGATTAATGGCCCTAAATCAGGGTTTGGAACGGCTCGTTTGGCTTCCTTATATCGACTTTTACCACACCCATATCCCATAGATAGGTCTTGCAAATCACACTCACCCCCCTGATCACAAATCGGGCAATCCAATGGGTGATTGATAAGCAAAAATTCTAAAACACCTTTCCGTGCATTTTGCACAAGCTCAGACGTTGTTGAGACCTCCATACCATCACATACTGGCATTGCACACGACGCAACAGGCTTTGGCGATTCTCCTATTTGAACCAAACACATCCGACAGTTTCCAGCAACAGATAGCTTCGGATGGTAACAAAAAACAGGAACTTCAACTGCTGCTTGCTGACACGCTTGCAAAACTGTGCTGCTCTTAGGGACAATAACCGTTTTCCCATTAACCTTTAATGAAACTGTTTCAGAGGGTTTTGTCATCCGCTCACACCCTTTTCTCTTCTGCCATAAACAGCAATACGCCTTTCAATTTCAAAACGAAAATGCCGAATCAGTCCTTGAATAGGCCATGCCGCAGCATCTCCTAAAGCACAAATTGTATGCCCTTCTATTTGTGTTGTTAAATTTTGAAGCATGTCAATTTCATCAAGTGTCGCATTTCCAACCACTAAGCGCTCCATAATACACCACATCCACCCTGTTCCTTCACGGCAAGGGGAACATTGGCCACAGCTTTCATGCATATAAAATTTTGAGAGTCGTGCAATAGCCGCCACAATATCTGTGGACTTATCCATCACAATCAGCCCCCCTGTTCCAAGAGCGCTTTTAACAGCCGCTAAACTATCAAAATCCATAGCCACTGTGTCACAAATTTCCTTCGGCAAAACAGGAACAGAAGAGCCCCCAGGAATCACGGCCAACAAGTTATCCCATCCACCAATCACCCCTCCTGCATAGGTTTCAATCAGTTCTCGCATGGGAATACCAAGCTCTTCTTCAACGGTACACGGATTGTTTACATGCCCTGTAATGCAAAAAATTTTAGTTCCAGCATTTTTATCAGGCCCTATACGTGCAAACCAATCAGCTCCACGCCTTAAAATCGTTGGAACAGCTGCAATGGTTTCCACGTTATTAACCAGTGTAGGACATCCATATAACCCTTCAATAGCAGGAAAAGGGGGTTTTAATCGTGGTTGTCCTTTTTTTCCTTCCAAGCTTTCAATGAGGGCTGTTTCTTCCCCACAAATATAAGCGCCCATGCCTGAATGAATATGCACATCAAACTCCCAACCAGCCGCCGCTGCATTCTTCCCTAAAAGACCCGCTTCATAGCATTCATCAATCGCTGCTTGAAGGCGTCGTATGGGGAGTTGGTATTCTCCACGTACATAAATATAACAAACATGTGCCCCTATTGCCTTTCCGGCTAACACACATCCTTCAAGAAGTTTATGCGGCTCATTTCTCAAAACTTCACGGTCTTTGCACGTGCCAGGCTCCCCTTCATCTGCATTTATAATTAAATAAACTGGCTTGCTTGTGTCTTTTGGAACAAATCCCCATTTCATCCCTGTTGGAAACCCTGCACCACCACGCCCACGCATACCTGATTCTAAAACTTGTTCCCGGATCCAGTCGCCTCCTTTTTCGAGAAACTCTTTTGTTTGGTGCCAGTCACCTCGTTTTTGAGCTGCTTTTAATCGCCAGTCTTTAAGCCCATGGAGATTGTTAAAGATGCGGTTTTTAGGATCAATCATCCGTGTCCTCTTTTGATTGAGTTCCCTCAGAAGAAACACGCCCCGTTTGAGATCCTTCTTTTGGCCTTTCTCCGTCTGCTAATTTTGTTAAGACCTCTGTTATAGATTCAGGCGTTAAATCTTCATAATAAGCATCATTAATTTGAACAACGGGCGCATTAGAACAAGCCCCTAAGCACTCCACTTCTTTCAAGGTAAACATGCCATCTCCCGTGGTTTCTCCCACAGCAACACCTAACCACTTCTCACATGTTTTCAAAATCTTAGAACTTCCTCTTAGTGCGCAAGGAGTTGTTCCACAGACGCTCACAACATGCTTTCCAACAGGGTCCAAAAAATAGAGTGAATAAAAACTTGCCACTTCCCACACTTTAATCTCAGGCATTTTCAAATAATCTGCCACATAAGAAATAGCTGATTTTGAGAGCCATCCCTC
>CAYGMA010000166.1:0-681 GCA_964351045.1 uncultured Holosporaceae bacterium
AGAACAAGTTCAAAAAATCCAGCAGTGGATTAAAGCTCAAAACTTTGATGATCAAGTGCAACTTCTATTTAAAGGGGAAGAAGAAGATAAAAAAGAGACAGGGGCTTTTTTGATTGGGGCCTTTTTTACCGCTGTGTTTTTAATTCTTTTGGTTCTTGTGACGCAGTTTAATAGCTTTTTTAGCGCTGGTTTGGTTTTGACGTCTATTGTGTTTTCAACTCTTGGGGTTCTCATTGGATTGATGGCAACAGGGTTGCCGTTTGGTATCGTGATGGGCGGCTTAGGTGTGATTGCGCTGGGCGGAATTATTGTGAGCAATAACATTATTTTTATTGATACGTATGACTTTTTAAAAGGGAAAGCCAAAACGTTAGAAGATAAAAAGATGGCTATTTTACGCACGGGCGCGCAACGCTTGAGGCCTGTTATCTTAACCAAACTCACAACGATTTTAGGGCTTTTACCCATTCGGTTGCGGTTGGATATTGATTTCCTTCAGGGGTCGATTACGTATGGTGCGCCGTCAACGGAGTGGTGGATCCAGCTGTCAAATGCCATTATTTTTGGGGTATTATTTGCGTCGCCATTGACCTTGATCTTAACGCCCTGTGCGTTGCAGCTTAAAGAGACTTTCTTGGAGCGGAGACAGAAAAAAGCGGCTTAGTCTTCAGATTGGGAAGA
>CAYGMA010000166.1:744-2176 GCA_964351045.1 uncultured Holosporaceae bacterium
TATGTTTCCCCAGAGAGCGTTGACTCCGCCGGAGTTAGATTGTATTTCGTTCATAAGTTCCATGAAGTTTTTATTGCGTAAAGAAACGGCTTTTTTGATCATGAAAGGGACAGGGCTGTGCGGCTCTATTTCTTCTAAGTATGTGGCGGCGTTTTGAATGAGTTCGTAGGCTTGATCGCGGGAGTTTATTTGTGACATATCTAAACTTTCTAACGGCTCTTCTGGTGTGGTTTGTTTTTTAACTTTGCGTTTTGTTTTTTGGATGGGCACACCCTTTACTTCTGTGAAGGTTAATTTTTCAGGGGCTTCTGGAGAAAGAACGCCATTTTCTGGAAGAGTCTCAGCTTCTGTTTCTTCTTCGTGCGCATTGCCTTCATTGGTCTCTTCGCCTTCCTCATCTTCTAGAGCGCCTCTTTTATGAAGAATTTCTCGGGCAACCCCTTGAATATCTTGGAGGACTTTTTTGACTTTAAAAAGTGTAATGGCGTCTTCTGAGAGTTTCTTGTCGAGGAAAGTTTCAATGCGAACGCAGGTGTCGATCATGTGTTGTATCTGATCAAAAAAGTGCTGATAAAATTCAGTGGGAGTTTTTGAAATGTTGTTTTCAAGATCGAGGATTGTTGGATTTTTGTTACTCCCAATTTGATCAAGTACATCCGGCTCAGGAGAGCGATCTTCGACTTGATAGAGATCACGGTTTCGTGTGAGCTCAATCCAGTTGTTAAAGGTATAAATGCTTGCCCCAACCTGAGTCTTTTGAGTGATTTTTATGAACTTTAAGCTGTTAGAGAGCTTTTCATTAAGCCAGAAAAAGGGTGCTAAACGAAACTCGATGTCGCCATCTTCTGGGATGAGGGGGTGAAGGGTGTCCCAAAACGTAACCGTAATGTCATGGAAAATATCAAATCCGTTTCTTACATCTTCCACTTCCCCTGTGTGAATCAGGGCTTCTATAAGCCATGCAGCGATTTGAAGATCTTTTGATTTTTTTGTAAGTGATTCTTCGCAGAGTTTTTGTGCTTTTTTCCAATCCGATTGTTTGACCTTTCGTTGCCAAACACCTTGGGGTAAATGAGATTCTTCTGAGCGGATGGCCTCTCGAATGGCGTCGTATTCAGGCTCGTATTTTAGAGAAGGGCCAGATGGGTCTTCTTTTGAAATGGGGGCAAGATATGGAGCAAGAAAGTCTTCTGATGTCATCGCTTATTTAATTTTTTCTTTGCACAAGAGGTGCGTAAATAGGGAATTTCGGTATTTTAAATCCTTCTTTTTTCACAGGTTTTAAGGATTTAGGTTTGATTCTCACAAAGAGCTTAGCCGTGCTTTCAGGGTTTTGTGCGTTGCTGAGTCGGCTAATCGGAATATCAAACTCGAGAAGAGAATCATCTCCAGGGAGCGCTCCTGATTTTACGCTGGCTTGATTGAGCATCAT
>CAYGMA010000167.1:0-2134 GCA_964351045.1 uncultured Holosporaceae bacterium
GAAAAAGAAGCATGGCTAAAGCGCTGACAACGATAACGAGGGGCAATGCCTGAAAGGCAAAGATAAATAATTTATCGGCTTTTTCAACGGGATAAGGGCATGTGTTCCCACCCAAATATCCAAATACGAAAGAGGTGCCAGATAAGGTGGCTTGACGCAGAGCTTCAAGGCCATGGCCTAGTTTGTGGATGAACCCTCGGACGGGTTGATACCAAATGATTAGAAAAGCTAAGAGCGCTTGCACTATGAAGGCTTTTAAAACAGGGAAATAACGCACATGCCGAGAATCTTCACACAACACACGGGCGAGAGCTAAAATGCAAACGATGCCAAGAATACTTTGAATCATAAATGAATCATGCCACGTGTGAGACAGAAAAATCTAGTGCTTTTTTTTATTTTTTCCTGTTGAGAAAGAGGCTTGGGAGAGCGCGGGTTTTTAGTGAGAAAGTGACTTGCTAAGTGGAGCTGCCGCGCTTTTTTTCTGGATTCAGGTGTCACGCACCGGAACGTAGAGAGTGGAGGTGAATCAGAATGTAGAGAAAGAGGCGCACCGGGATGTCGGGAGGAGAGATAAAAATTTACTGAAAGAAGCGCGAAAAGTTGACTTATCTATCGTTTCTTCCTATTCTTTTAATTATGAATTAGTAAATAGGGAAGGCGCAAGACTATGTTTGAAGTGTTTAATCGAAAATCGTTGCTTGTTGTTTTTATTGTTTCTTTAGTGTGTGGGCCGGCCGTTGGGGAGGCAACAAAAAAATGCAAAAATAAGCCTAGCGGGTTTTGGGTTAGCGATAAAAAAATTGTTGTGCCAAAAGAAGGTGGAGGTTGGGAACACACAGGCATATGTGAAAAGGAAGGTGAATGTTGTGCTGGGGCGACTATTTATTTGCAGGTGGGGCCAGGGTATGAAAAGGACGTGGTTGAAACCACTATACCGCGTTCTGGAAAGTGTACTATTCATACAGATAATATGGGGAAAATTACATGGACCTGCCTTAAAGGGGATGGGACTAAAAAGAGAGAGACTAAGAGTCTGATTGTGGGTAGACCTTCTAAGTCTTAAGAGCCCGTGTTATTGCCCTAATGTTTTTGAATGCTGCGCTACCCTTTTCTCTTTATTTCTGGTATCATCGAGATAATTTGGCTATAAATAAAAATAGACTTTAAGGAAAGAAACTAAATGGCTGATTCAAGTAATATTGAGAATACCCGTCCTAGAATTACAGTCATTGGCGTTGGTGGCGCTGGTGGAAATGCCGTGAACAACATGATTCGCTCCAGTTTAGAGGGCGTTGATTTTTTGGTGAGCAACACAGATGCCCAAGCGCTTTGTGAATCTTTAGCGGAAAAACGCATTCAAATCGGTGGGGAAACAACGCAAGGTCTTGGGGCTGGGTCTAAACCTGAGATGGGACGTCTTTCTGCGGAAGAAGATATTGAAGAAGTCATGAAAATGATTAAAGGCTCTCACATGCTGTTTGTGACAGCTGGTATGGGCGGTGGCACGGGAACGGGTGCTGCTCCTGTGATTGCAAAAGCTGCACGAGAAATGGGAATCTTAACCATTGGGGTTGTGACCAAGCCGTTTAATTTTGAAGGTGTTCACCGGATGAAAACGGCTGAGCGTGGCATTGACGAAATTCAGAGCTGCGTGGATACGTTGATTGTGATTCCGAACCAAAACTTGTTTCGACTCGCAACGGATAAAACAACTTTTGCGGATGCGTTTAACATGGCGGATAACGTGTTGTATTCGGGTGTTCGAGGTGTGACGGATTTGATGATTATGCCAGGCTTGATCAACTTGGATTTTGCCGATGTGAAATCAGTCATGAGCGAAATGGGAAAAGCCATGATGGGCACAGGGGAAGCTGAAGGCGATAACCGAGCTATTGAGGCAGCGGAATCAGCGATTTCAAATCCACTGTTGGATGATGTGTCCATGCGGGGCGCGAAAGGGGTGTTGATTAACATTACTGGCGGCCTCGATATGACGTTGTTTGAGGTGGATGAAGCAGCTAACCGTATTCGTGAAGAAGTGGACGAAGCGGCCAATATTATTTTTGGATCAACCTTTGATGAACGGATGAGTGGACGGTTGCGCGTGTCTGTTGTGGCAACGGGGATTGAT
>CAYGMA010000168.1:0-2134 GCA_964351045.1 uncultured Holosporaceae bacterium
TTGCCCAAGCGTCGGAGATCCTGGAAGATCTTGTCCATAAGAAGTGATATCAACACCTGTTAAAACAACTTCTTTATATCCATTTTCAACATAGGCTTGTACCTGGGAAAACAAGTCTCCCATGGGAACGCTGCGGCTATTTCCACGTCCATAAGGGATCGTACAAAAAGTGCAGCGATGGTCGCAACCGTTTTGAACTTGCACATAAGCGCGGCTAAGGCCTTCTAAGCTTGTCACAAGATGCGGGGCAATTTCTTTTGCGGCCATAATGTCTGAAACATGCATTTTAGCGTGCGGCTCTTTTTTTAAAGAAAAATAAGATGCTTCATTCAATTTGTCTTGGTTACCGAGCACATGGCTTACTTCAGGCATTTCCTTATAGCGATCTGGGTTTATTTGAGCGCTACAGCCTGTGACGATGATTTTTTTATCTGGATTATCCCGTTTAAGCTTCCGGATTTGTTGGCGTGCTTGGCGTTCGGCTTCTGCTGTTACAGCGCAGGTATTGATTAGTATCGTGTTATCTAAACCTGCTTTTTGAGCGTGCGTGCGCATGACTTCTGATTCAAACGCATTCAGACGGCAGCCAAAAGTAAGAATATCAAGCGATTTAGACATGTATACGTGAATAATAAATGTGCATAGGAATTTTCTATCCAATCACGCGCCTCGGAGCAAGGAGAAAGTGTGCTTATTCTTTCTTTGTTTTTCTTGTTTTTTTAATTTTTTCTACTATATAGATAGAATTATATAGGATATATTTTTTATGAATAAGATTTTTTTATTTGTTTTACTGGTAGTTTCTTTTAATGCATTTTCTGGGTTCGGTGATTTATCTGAAGATGAAATTTCCAGCATCTGTGCTGCAACAGGGCTTACGCGAGATGAATTGCTAAAAAATACGGGAACGCATCAAAATCAAAGCGTTCAAACTGCAGATCAGGATCCTTTATCGGCATTAAGTCCACAAGAATTAGCTGAAGCGTTGAAGGCAGAGTGTCGATTGTATTCGCAACAAGCCCCTCAGAATACATCTTCTTCCTCATCATCATCATCTTCCTCTTCGATAGAAGGGGATGCAGCGTTAGCTTTAAGGCTTCAAACGGAAGAAGAATCGGCCGCAGAAAAGCGTCGTGCTGAAGAAGAGGCTACCCAGAGATTAATTCAGTCACTGCAAATGCAAGAAGCAGGGCAAACGCAACAGATGCATCTCATAGACGATCCAGAGAAAAGCGCGAAATTCTATGCAAAAAAACCAGCTATTTTAGAAGCGTTTGAGGGAAAAATGGGTAAAATACAAGATATGGATGTTCACGCCTTTAATGGCCGTATGAAGCCCGAATTTTCACGACTTATAGCGTTAGATACAGCAACAGTTCAAACAAAAACAGGTCATTCTTGGCAAGAGATTCATCGTGTTTTAACAGAGTTTATGACTACTGATGAAGAGTGTAAAAAAAGCACCTCAAGGCTATGCCGTTCTTAAAGGGCAAAGCAACAGGTTATTTGCAATCAGGAGCAACTGATGCGGAGCTAAACATTAAGTATCCAGAGCTTTTATCTCGCGTATGGGATTTGTGTTTACGTATGCGTCCTGGGGAAGGAGAAGAAGCACATTCTTTTCAATGGAATGATCAAGAAATAAAGATATCCGCTGAATTTTTAAGGATTTTATCTTTTGCGTATCATGAAAATTTGGCCACAAATGGTGGATGCGGGCCAGGATATGCTGGTCGATTAGCGCGTACATATTTTATGCTTATGAATAAACTGTAGAGAGAAAAGCAAAGGCGTGGAGCTCTCTCCAGTTGCCCTAAAAGGAAGCTCAACAAAGCAGGCAGCGTAAGAAAAGGGCTGTTTCTGAGTTATAACCTAAGTTAAATAAAGCTGGAGGAGTTAAATCTCTAGGGGTTTTATTCCCCGTAGCTTGCTGCGGGGAGACTTCATTTAATCAATCTATCAATATCTATCTATTTGTTTCCATAATATACCTTATAAGTTTAAAACTATATTTAGAGTAGCCTAGGTGTGTGAATCTCACTTGCGTGTCTATAAAGAAACCTTCTCATAAGATATCTCAAAATTTAAATTTGCCCTGGTTGGTTATTTTAGATAGAGTTTACCTATTCATCAA
>CAYGMA010000169.1:0-2073 GCA_964351045.1 uncultured Holosporaceae bacterium
TCACTAGAACCTAAATCTAGCGTGTCTACCAATTCCACCACACCCGCGTGACTGGCTATCAGATGTCTTATCATTCAGTGTTTTGAGATGCAAGAGAAAATCACGTTTTTTTTTAAGACTTTTCATTTTTTCAAATGCATTTCAAAAGTAGAGATAAAATCAAATAAAGGGCTTCACAGATAAACACTATGCAAGAGGGTGCGTCAGAAGAAAAAAGAAGCAAAAAAAGAGGGACGTAAAAGTCCCCTCTTTTGAGTTTTAGTGAGTGATTAACTCTAAGCCTTTAAGCTTTACCCTCAAATGAAGGCGCCTTTGTTTGGGGTTAAGAGAATCAATCTTTCTTAAAAGTTTTTCTTTCAGCTTCATGTGATTCAGAAAGCATTTTCAAATTTTTCTTCACCTTGAACATTTCCGAAACACCGGCAATTTTTCACCCCTTTCTCGCAGAGGCCAAAAAGGGGTTCTAGGAGCAAAAAAACGCCTCCTAGAGGTCAAAAAACGGCCTCAAAAGGCTCAAAATTGACACCAAAACGCCTAAATTTCACCTCTTATTTAACCGTAAAATCAAGAAATTTAGGAGCGATATCACCGCAAGATATAAGCCAGGAACGTAGGAAATTGCCCGTTATAGCTAATTTCAGTTAAAATTGGCATAAGTAAAAGTGGGAGCAATGCCCTGAAAGGCATTTTCTTCACAGCCGACGCTCCGCGACTTGATCGCGGAGTCCAGTCATAAATGAGCAACGCTCAATTTTCCAATCTAAAGTGCCGGATTATGAACAAAGTCCACACGGGTACCAGAGTTGATTTTTTGAAGCGTTTGAAGAAATGTTTCTACATTCCTTTTTTGAGCATCTGTTCCTTGTGTGCCCAAGGTTCCAAGCTCGTTATAAAAAGGCGTAAGCTCTCTTTTGCCTAGAACAGCCAACGCTTTTTGTGCACAGAGTTGTTTGGCTTCCTGTGGTGCCCAGTCCGCATTCAGGAGCTCTAACGTTTGATCAAGTGTTTTTCCGCAGGTTTCAATCATTTGAAACGCTTCTTCCTCTAAATCTTCCTCTTCACTTTGAGCGCGCCCCACATCAGCCTGTTGCCTCTTAGCATAGCTAGACTTAGGGCTCATCGCAGCCAGCAAGACCTCTAAAGCCCGTTTTTTATTTTGCGAAGAAACCCGCGCATTGGGCAAAATATCTTTCAAATACTGTCTCACAGAACCTTTTAGTTTATCGGAAAGCAATTCATATTGCCCTTTTAGGGAAACTTCGCCATCACTCAAAACCGCCTGTGGATCGCCTTTTCCCTCCACCATGCCAGTCAATTGAGATAAACATGCTTTTCCTTTTTGTCCTTGCCGCGCATCACTTGCAAAGGCCAAACTCTCTTCCAAGCTTGATTTGCAAGCATTTTTAGAAAAACGCTTTAAAGAGGGCAACATCCCATCAGGTCTACTCTTAAGCGCATCCAGTAGCCCTTTAAAGGTTTTTTCTGTTAAGTCATTCGCGAGCCCCACCCCTGAAAAAGATGTTTTTGCTTTTTTCAAGCGGGCCTCAATCACAGCACCCACAGCTTCACGACGTGTTTCACTGAGCTGCCGATAAAGCGTTCCCAACAGCCCGGCACGATTCTTCCACTGCGCCGCTGCACGTTCCGCACACGCACGATCTCCAAAATCAACCTGTCTCAATAAGTCATAAGGTGTTTGGGCTTCGCAGCGTTGTTTTAAACGCCCCTCTGGCCTTGTTTTTTTTGCCGAAATTATTCTAGGCGCCAGCTTTCTTTTTTTCGCCGTTGAGGCCCCAGACCTCTTCTCTGCCGTTCTTTTCGTCTCTACAGATACAGATTTCGAAGACGCCCCTTTTTGAGAGTCACCGCGCCACCTCAAAGCAACAGCCTCTTGAGAGGCCCCCTCTTCATCCTGTGGAACCTCTCCAGCTAGGATTGTCTTCACAGCCAACACATCAGAGGATTTTGGTTGAGTCCCAGCCTTTGTGGCTTTTAAAAAGGCCAGAAGACTCTCTTTTTGCCCCTCCGAATACCCTAACAAATCCGCTGATAAAGTGTTTGGATCTGAAAAAT
>CAYGMA010000170.1:0-1984 GCA_964351045.1 uncultured Holosporaceae bacterium
ATCCTGTGACGATTGGTCCGGCTGAAAAAATGAGTAAGTCTAAACATAACGTGGTGGATCCTGAGCATATTATTGAGACCTATGGGGCGGATTCTGCGCGGCTTTTTGTGCTTTCAGATAGCCCGCCTGAGAAAGATTTTGATTGGACGGATACAGGGATTCATGGATCCTGGAAGTATCTTAACCGTGTGTGGCGTTTGTGTGTTGAACCGCATGCTTCTCAGGGTGGAGCGCAGGATGCACTGGTTTTATCTGAAGCGCATAAGGCCATCCAGGATGTGACACGCTTTTTTGATGAGTTCCATATTAATAAAGGGATTGCGCGCATTCGTGAGCTGACAAACTGTTTGGTGCAACAGAAAGAACAGATTAGTGCAGAGGTTTTTGGGCAAAGCATTGGTATTTTATTGAAGCTTTTATTCCCCATTGTGCCGCACATGGCTGAAGAGTTATGGGGGCGATTTGGTGGAAATGGAGTGCTCTCTAAGGGCGCGTGGCCGGTGGCAGATGCAACGAAAATTCAGAAGGACAAAGTGAAACTCGCTGTTCAAGTGAATGGGAAACTGCGGGCTCAAATTGAAGTTGATACAAATGCTTCAAATGATGCTATTCTAGACATGGCTCTTGCAGAGGAGAGTGTGAAAAAGCATATTGAGGAGAAGGCAATTCGTAAAAAAATTGTTGTTCCAGGAAAGGTGGTTAATCTTGTTGTTTAAGAGAGTTATTGGCGCATTTTTAATGCTGTTCTTTTTAAATCAGTGTGGGTTTCAGCCTATGTTTGGCCCTGAGAATGAAGAGCTGTATGAAGATTTTTCAGCCATTAAAATTGATCCCATCCGAAATAGAAGTGGCCAAATCATGCGGAATGAGCTGAAGAAAGCCTTTTATGTGAAAGGGCAGGCGCATCCGTCTAAGTATGTTTTGACTGTTACCATAAAAACCAGTGATGAAGATTTGACATATTTATCGGATCAAACGGCCGGGCGTAAGGCGATTACCGCGTCTATTTCTTATACGTTGAAAGAAAAAGAAAGCGGAAAACGTTTAACGTCAGGAAGTCTATCAAAAACAGCTGAGTATAATGTTTCTTCTGCCAATAGTTTTGGAACCATTGTTTCGGCTGAGCGTGTGAAGCAAGATGCTATTACAGGGGGCGCGCGAGATTTAAAAGTAAGGTTGGCGGAGTATTTTATAAAACAGAAAACTGTGCCAGCGCAGACTGCGTAACGTATGATTATTCCGAGCTATAAGTTCGCGTCTTTTTCTCCTAAAACAGGAGCTCCGAGTCTTTCTTTTTTGTATGCCGATGATCAGGGCGTGTTGGATTTTTATCAAGAGACTCTTTTTCATCGATTGGGTGTTGCGTCTGTTCAAAAGCTGACTCAAGAAGACGTTGTGTCAGCTAAAAAGCCATTGGTGTTGTATTTGGATCAAGACGGTTTTTTTTCAAAGCGACAAGATCTGTTGATTAAATCCTGTACCGATAAAATTGTGCCGTTTGTTGAGCAGTATTTAGAAGACCAAAAAAATAGAGCAGTATCAGGAAAGGTTTTTATTCAGGCGGGGTATTTAAAGCCAGCCTCAAAGCTTCGGAAGCTGTTGGAAAAAGAAGACTCTGTTTTAGTAATGCCCTGCTATGCGCCTGATGTTCGGGATATCATGACGCGGGTGCAGGCTGTTTTAAAAACAAAGACCCCTTCTCAGCTAAACAGAGAGGCTTTGCAAACGTGTGCGGCGCGGTTGTCTGAAACCTTATATGCATTTGAGTCAAGCTTAGACATGTTGGCTCAATATTGCTGGGGAAAAGAGGCCATTACAAAAGAGGATGTGGAGGCGGTTCTGGTTTCGGAAACACAAGGGCGTTTTGAAACATTTCTAACAGCGTTTATTCAGAGAAATCCAGATGCCATTGTTCAAAGTTTGAAAATGCTTTTTCAGGATGGACATAATGTGATTTCTCAAGTGCGGCTGTTGTCTTTCTTTA
>CAYGMA010000171.1:0-1944 GCA_964351045.1 uncultured Holosporaceae bacterium
TAGTTTTTTTGTGATCTTTAGGTGGGAGATGTGAAGGAGCATGGGATCTTAGCCTAACTGGTTTAGGGTATTTATTTCTTCAAGTGTTTTTCTGTGCCAGGGGCCGGGGCATAAAAGCACTTTTTGAGGCAGGGTGACAACTTTTTTTGGGGTGCGCGCTAAAAGCTTTTTTATGTACGTTATTTTCTTGTGGGGACACTGAGCGCTTTCGCTGATAAGGATGAGATCGGCTGATCGCGTGAGGAGCTCTTCTGCGCAGTTGGGGTGATGACCTGTGTGGCGTGCGGCGTTTTTAAGGCCGAGTTTAGAGAGAAGTAAGTCTCCGGGAGTGTTTTTTCCTGCAAGATCGCCAGAGCTGGTGATAAGAAACGCTGTTTTAGGAGGGGAATGGTTGGAGGTGGAAGGAGCTGGGAGGGGCTCAATTTCTTTGAAAAAGTGAGGGGGCAGTTCTTTTTTTAAAAGAGCCAGACGTTTTTGAAGGTCTAAGGGAGTTTGAAGGGATGGGAGCACGATGACTTTATATCCTAGCTTTTCCAGCATGTTTTTTTTGAAGGGGTGTAGGTAGGAATCCACAAGGATGTGAGTGCCGTTTAGGTGTGTGATTTCTTCTGGATCTCCGGTATGTGTGGGGTGTTTTTTAGCGGCGTGGGAGAGCGCTGAGAGCCGGGGGTTTTTAGACAGATGGCTAAGACCAGCAATATACTCAGGCTTAATGAACCACAAAACCCAATGGTCTGTGCAGAGATCAAGGGAAATGACGTTTGCTTTGGGTGCACTGCTTAGAATGCACAAAAAACTGAAAAGAAGGAACTGCTTAAAAACGGCCATGAATCCCCACATGAATGGAACGGCCTGCTGTGCGATGGTCGGCAATAGTTTGGTAGCGTTTGTTGAAAAGGTTGCGCCCTTCTAAATAGAGGGTTGTGTTTTGAGTTGGTGTGTAGGTGAGTGTGCTTTGAAAGAGCGCATAAGGTTTGAGCTTTACTGGAAAGGTGCTTCCACCTGAAAAACGTTGGGAGGGCGCTGAGCTGTAGAATTTTAGGGTGTTTTTAAAGGCGAGATCTTCCTTGAAATGGTAGGTGAAGAATCCCTGCGCTTTGTGTTTTGAAATGCCATGAACAAGAGCCTGCGTATTTTTTCGGTGAGAGGCTGTGAAGGTGTAATGCCCGCCAAGGGTTACTTTGTCTTTGCTCCATGTTGCACCAATGATAAAGCCCTGCGTACCGAGGGTTGCATTGATTTTTTGATAGACACCTGATCCCACTAACCGGCTTTGAATGGCGTTGTGAATGCGGGTATGAAACAGACGTAGGTAGCTTGCCCAGAAGCAAGAGGTCCAGTCAAGATCTGCCTGGATGAGGTGGCCGGTTTCTGGCTTTAAGAGAGGGTTGGCTGTTTGAGTGCTTGTGATGCCATTTTTTTCCAGCAGCGTTGGGAACCGGTGAATGGTTTTATAGCTTAAAGAGGTGCGCCACTGAGGGGTAATATCCCAAGCAATTAAGCTTTGAGGCGACACCGTGGCTTTTTGAGAAAAGACTTTTTCTACGAGGGCGGCGAGCTCCACCTTTAACTCAGGAGTGAGGGCTCTGATGTGTTCTAAGAAGAGGCGTCCATGTCCTTGGGTTTTGTCTGTTCCTTGGGTGTAGGTATCTTGCGTGTAATGAATCAGGGCTTTTGTTGTGGACGTGTTTAAGGTGTGGATGACCTGATAACCTGTTTGAAGGCTTTTGAATTTATTGTGGAACGGAGTGGATTGAAGATAGGTATTGTTTTCTTGATACCCTCCGAGCCAAAGATGATGCGTCAAAGAAGCATTTCCTTCATACGTAAGAGAGAGCTTTCCGAGATCAATTTCTTGGATGGTTTCATCTTGTGGAAGAGGAGTAACTGTTAGGCCATCGGTTTTGAGACGGTCTTTTTTGTGGTGGGCTAAGAGTCCGAGTG
>CAYGMA010000172.1:0-1942 GCA_964351045.1 uncultured Holosporaceae bacterium
TTTTTGCGCCTTTAGTATCGCAGCCCATACCAGCCTTTTACAAAATTGCCTTTGGACTTTTTTTAGGAGGAACATATGCTACTTGGAACAGCCTGCTTTCCTTTATTCCAACAAATAAATTCTTAAAACGCTTTTTTGATAAATACGTTGGTGCTGTTCAAAAAGTATCTGGTGTTGTGCTGATTGGGATTGGAATTAAATACGCGCTTAAGTCTCTTTAAAGTTAAAGCGCCCGGTCAAGGGGCTTTTAAATATTGAGGCGTGCTCTTAGCCACGCATGGCTGATTTTTTTCGTTTGCCGAAAGGAGAGGTCCCCATCCATCTTGAAGGATTTTTCTCCGAGCTCTTTAGGAAAGCTCTCTGCAAGCTCTTGATAAGCAGCCGGAAGAAACTCTTTGTAGTTTTTGATGGTTGAAGGCTGAAGGGAATAAATAAAGTTTTGCGCGGCATTTTCGGGTTCTAAAAGAAAATTAATAAAACGATAGGCATTTTCTGGGTTCGAGGCGTTTTTTGGGACAGCAAGAACATCCAAGAAAATAGAAAAACCCTCTTTTGGACGGACAAATTTAATAGGGCTTTTTGTGTTTTTTTCTTTAAGAATTTGAATCGCTTTATTAGCTTCCCCAGAGAAACATTGAACAACACAGGCTTTTTCGCCAACCAGTGTGTTAATGGTTGAGTCGGCAGAAGAATCAAATTTTTTTACATAGGGCATGATTTTCTTTAGAGGGGTCGTTAACTGTTCAAGGCCATCCGCCTGCTTGAAATCATGCTGTTTGTGGGTGTAGAAAAAAAGAGAAAAGAAAACTTCTAACGGGTCATCTAATAATTGAATGCCGCAAGATTGCAATGCTTTTGCATAGGTTGGGTTGTAAAGGAGATCCCAGCTATCTGTTGGAATGTTTTGATCTCCCAAAAGTTGTTTTACTTTTTCCGTGTGGTAGGCAAAACCAATGACTCCCCAAGAAAAAGGAACGCCATACTGGATATCCAGGTTCATGTTTTTAAAGAATTTATCAATAAAAGGATCTACGTTTTTTAGATTTGGGACGTCTTTTTCGGTAATTTCATTGAAAAGCCCCAGCTTCATTTGGCGAATATAAAAAGGAGAAAGCGTTGGAGAAATAAGATCAAATCCAGACTCTCCTGTTAAAAGCTTCGCTTCAATAGCCTCATCACTATCGAGCAAATGAACTGAGACGTGAATGCCTGTATCTTGTTCAAATTTCTCAATAACTTTAGGGTCTATCAATCCGCCCCAGATAAGAATATTGAGCTTGTTTTCCTGCGTTGCGGAGGAACAGACAAGCGGGAAGAAAAAGAGAAAAATGCTTATGCTGAGGAGTTTTTTTTTGAACATAGTGGCTTTTAGCTTCATTGTGTTTCTTTTTTTACTATACATGAATCGGTGAGGACAAGACCCGAAAATTTATCGTTGTTGAAAGTTTATCTAGATTTGTTACACTAAAAATTGAAGAAGGTTGGATGATCGCTGCTTGGCTTGACTAAGGAGAGGAAAGTCCGGGCTCCGCGGAAACATGGTGCCGGATAACGTCCGGCGGAGGAAACTCCAGGGAAAGTGCCACAGAAATATACCGCCTTAGCTTGGTTTTCTAAGTTTAAGGTAAGGGTGAAAAGGGGCGGTAAGAGCGCACCGCAGGTTTGGTAACAAATCTGGCTAGGTAAACCCCACCCGGAGCAAGACCAAATAGAGAAAACATAGGTGTTGTTTCTACACTGTTTTCTGGGTAGGTCGCTTGAGGGAGTTGGTAACAGCTCTCCTAGATGAATGATCATCCCATCTTTAAGGTGGACAGAACCCGGCTTATAGACCTTCTTCTTATTATTTTTTTAAAGGGTGGCCTTATGCGTTTATTTTTTTTGATGGTTCTTTTTTTTACTTGTAGCGCTTCTGCTGGGTTTTTAGGTGCCTTAAAGAGCG
>CAYGMA010000173.1:0-516 GCA_964351045.1 uncultured Holosporaceae bacterium
AAGGAACTCTTAGAAACACAGTTGCAAACAAAAATTCAGAGTGTTATTGCGCTTGATGAATTGACGATGACGACACAAAAAGAGCATCTTTTAGAGGTGGTTTCTTTTTTCCAGAAAGATCCTGCGTGTCAATTTGACCAACTGATTGATATAACGGCTGTGGATTACCCGGAGCGTGAAGAGCGTTTTGAGGTGGTCTATCATTTTTTGAGTCATAAAACAGGGTGCCGTGTACGGTTAAAGATTTCTGTGAAAGAAGGTGAATCTGTGCCGTCTCTTGTGGGGCATTACCCCAGTGCATGTTGGTGGGAGCGAGAGGCCTGGGATATGTTTGGTCTTTTGTTTGATGGGGCGCATGATCATCGCAGGCTTTTAACTGACTATGGCTTTGAGGGGCATCCTCTCCGTAAAGATTTCCCTGTGTCAGGAAGAGTTGAAGTGATGTATGATCAGGAAGAAAAAAAAGTTGTCACAGTACCTGTGAGTTTGCCTCAAGAAGCAAGAGAGTTTGACTTT
>CAYGMA010000173.1:526-1915 GCA_964351045.1 uncultured Holosporaceae bacterium
AAGAAAAAGGAACAGAAAATGAAAAAGGGTGAGGCTCATACGGTCTTAGAGCCATTGGATCCAGAAAATTATGTGGTGAATTTTGGTCCTCAACACCCAGCGGCCCATGGTGTTTTGAGGCTTCTGTTGGAGATGAAAGGGGAAACAGTTGTGCGTGCTGATCCTCATGTGGGGCTCTTGCACCGAGGGACAGAAAAACTCATTGAAACGAACACCTACCTTCAAGCACTGCCTTATTTTGATCGCTTGGATTATGTGGCGCCCATGTGTCAAGAGCATGCGTTTGCGCTGGCTGTTGAAAAGCTTTTGGATGTTGATGTGCCTCTAAGAGGGCAATATTTGCGTGTTTTATTTGCTGAACTCTCCCGTTTGTTGAATCATTTGCTCAATATCACGACGTTTGCGTTAGATGTGGGGGCAATGACGCCGTTTCTCTGGGCATTTGAAAAACGAGAACGCATGATGGAGTTTTATGAGCGCGCCTCAGGGTCACGGATGCATGCAGCTTATTTTAGGCCGGGGGGTGTGGCTTTAGATGTGCCTGAGAAACTGTTGGAAGACATAGGAGCTTTTGCAAAAGACTTTACTAAGTTGGTTCAAGATATGGCGAATATGTTGACAGAAAACCGTATTTTTAAACAAAGAACTGTTGATATTGGCGTGGTTACTTTGGAAGAGGCAAAAGCTTGGAGCTTTTCTGGTCCAATGTTGCGCGCTTCTGGGTTGGCGTGGGACTTGCGAAAAGAACAACCTTATGATGTGTATGACAAAATGGATTTTGATATTCCTGTTGGAAAACACGGGGATTGTTATGATCGTTATTTGGTTCGTATGCTTGAAATGCTAGAAAGTTTGAAAATTATTGAGCAATGTTTAAGACATATGCCAAAAGGGCTTGTGAAATGTGATAATCCTAAACTTTCACCGCCTACGCGCGCAGACATGAAAGAATCGATGGAAGCCTTGATCCATCACTTCAAGCTTTATACAGAAGGGTATTATGTACCTTCAGGAGAGACCTATACAGCCGTGGAGGCGCCTAAGGGAGAGTTTGGGGTGTATTTGGTGTCTGATGGATCAAACAAGCCTTATCGGTGTAAAATCAGGGCGCCAGGGTTTGCGTTTTTGCAGGGAATGGATTTTATGGCAAAAGGGCATATGTTGGCAGATGTGAGCGCTATTCTTGGATCCATGGATATTGTTTTTGGGGAAGTTGATCGATGAGTGAGAGAGAGAGACAAGAAAACAAACCCTTTAGCTTTACGCCTGAGAGTGACAAAAAAGCGCAAGACATCTTGAGGACATATCCGGCTGGGGGCCAGCGACGTGCTGTGATGCCTTTGTTAGATTTGGCGCACCGTCAAAATGAGGGATGGCTCTCCACATCAG
>CAYGMA010000174.1:0-1879 GCA_964351045.1 uncultured Holosporaceae bacterium
TGAGCTTTTATTTTCAAAGGTAGGTACATTGCGTTACCTACATCTCTCATATAGAAACTCTTTTTTTGTTTTCAAGCCCCAGACCGAAAAAAATTTCATCTGCTTAAAAATTAAGCTGTTGCACTCTCTAGGCCTGCATGCTAGACCACAAAAGATATGTCTATAACCGTAACTGATGCTGCACAGCTTCTTTTAAACCGCCAATTGGTGGCATTTCCCACAGAAACAGTCTATGGGCTGGGCGCGTGTGCAAACGCTGAAGAAGCCGTTGAAAAAATTTACGCCCTCAAAGGCAGACCAGCTCACAACCCGCTCATTTGCCATGTTTTAAATGCAGACCGCGCCGCACAATTTGCAGAGCTTTCATCTGAAGCCTATGCCCTCACAAAGGCATTTTGGCCAGGCCCGCTCACTCTCATCGTGCCACTCAAAGATCCGTCCTTCGTCTGCAGTAAAGCACGTGCAAACCTAAACACGGTAGGAATTCGCTGTCCAGACCACCCCATTGCTTTAGAGCTTTTAAAACACGTGGACGTCCCTCTCGTCGCCCCAAGCGCAAATCTCTCTAACCAGGTCAGCCCCACACGCTCAGCACATGTACGTGATCATTTTCCAGAGCTGCCTATTCTTGAGGGAGGGTCGTGTCAAACAGGCGTTGAATCCACCATCCTCGATGTAACAGGCTCAACCCCACTTATTTTAAGACCCGGTGGTATCTCAGCGCAAGACATCGAACGCGTTCTAAATAAACCAGTCATCTATAAAACCACCCATAACACCATAACTGCCCCTGGGCAGCTCCAGGTGCATTACGCCCCAAAAGTTCCTCTGTATATGGATATAACAACCCCACACCCTGAAGAAATATATGTCGGCTTTGGCGATATGGTGTGTGACATTAATTTAAGCCCTTCTGGCGATTTAAAAGAGGCCGCACAAAACTTATTCCACACCTTGCGCACCCTTGAAAAAAACGGCCAACCAATTTCCATTGCTCCCATCCCTAACACAGGGATTGGGCGCGCCATTAATGATCGCCTTCAACGCGCTGCAACAAAAAGAGACTCTTCAGAATGACAACCCTTATTCTTGTACGTCCTCAACTCGGAGAAAATATCGGCATGGCTGCCCGAGCAATGCTAAACTGTGGGTTCAAAAAACTACGTTTGGTTGCCCCACGGGATGGTTGGCCAAATCCAACTGCCTACCCTGCCTCTGCTGGGGCAGACCAGGTATTAGAGAACCTCCAACTTTTTGATTCTGTTGAGGAAAGCATTACAGACCTCACTTATATTGCCGCCAGCACAGCCCGAAACCGGGACATGGAAAAACCCGTTCACTGCCTTCCTGAGTGGCAACTAAGCACCGCTGAAAAAGAAAATATGGGCGTTCTTTTTGGGGCCGAAGCCTCAGGCCTGAGCAATGACGAGCTCAACTTAGCTGATGCTCTTATCACCATTCCTGTTAATCCTGAGTTCCCCTCTTTAAACTTGGCTCAGTCTGTTTATGCCGTTTGCACTCATTTGATGAAACCGGCCTCTTCTACTCAAAAGACTTCGTCCCTTGCTCCGAAAAAAGACCTCATTTATTTTCTAGAAACATTGGAACACTCCCTTGATCAAAAAAACTTTTTTCGCCCTGCTGGAAAAAAGCCCCTCATGAAGCAAAACCTGGTCAATATTTTCAGTAAAGCCCAGCTCACCCCCCAAGAAATACAAACCCTTCACGGCGTTTTAAAAGCATTAATGAAATAAAAGCACACCCTCAGAAACCCTCTTATTTCTAGCTCCTACTTTTTCTTATAAAAGATAATCTCCACACCCGACGCTCCGCGACTTGATCGCGGAGTCCAGTGATCAACGAGGCGGAACGCCTCTTT
>CAYGMA010000175.1:0-1878 GCA_964351045.1 uncultured Holosporaceae bacterium
TCCACATCCACAAATACAGGTGTTGCGCCCAAAAGAGCCACCACTTCAGCCGTTGCCACAAATGTAAAAGCCGGCACAAAAACGGCATCCCCAGGCCCAATATTCCAAGCCATCAACGGCATCAGTAATGCGTCTGTGCCACTCGCACATCCAACCGCATGAGACACCCCCGAAAAAGAAGCAAGCTTTTCTTCCAGCTCTTGTACTTCTGGCCCGTTAATATATTTGCCACTCCGAATCACATCCAGCACGCGCTGTTCGAGCTTCTCTCCCAAATGTAATCGTTGGGCGTTTAAGTCAATAAAGGAAATTGAAGGATGTGTCATAGTAAAGGTCCTTAAAAAATGTTGGCGCACTCGACAGGATTCGAACCTGTGACCTCTGCCGCCGGAGGGCAGCGCTCTATCCAGCTGAGCTACGAGTGCCGATCATGCCTTGTTATACTGTTAGAATCCCTCAAAATTCAATGAAAATGTAAAAATCCCCCATAAAATAATATTTCATGGGGTTTCGTTTTGAACTCAAGACAAGGGCTCTTTAAGGTAAAATAAGTCTTCTGTTTGCAGTTTTTCTTTATTTGGTGCGTTCAAATAAAATGTCACCACGTCTAAAGCTGTTGGCTTCATCTGCACCCAAACGCGTCCTTCCTTCTCACAAAGCGCGTCCAAATCCGAAATAACATAAGAGAAACGTTCTAAAAATGCCTCTAACGCTGAAAATTGAACCACTTGATGCTGCCATTCTCCGTCTTTTAAAAACCCTGCATAACTTGGTATCCAACAGATAAACCGTTTCATCTGCGTCCCACTCTTGCGGCTTTTGACCTGAGAGCGCTTGAAACCCAGTCACCCCATAAAGAGGAATAGATCCAGCCAATGCCAGCCCCTGCATAAAAGCCATACCACTCCGCAATCCTGTGAAAGATCCTGGCCCTCTATTAATAACAAGGGCTGCCACGTCTTCAAGATCTCTTCTTTCTTGGTTAAAGATGTCTTGAATCATTGGTGCTAAGTGCGCACTCACCGTGTTCTGAAAAGATGTTTCCAGCGTTTCAAAACGCAGGCAAGCCTCTTGCTCAAACAGCGCCACACTCACAGAATTATGAGATGTATCTAAAGATAAAAGCAACGACACATCATCCCCTTTTTTCCTCTAAAGCGGCATCAACATATGTGGATGCTAACGCTAAAACTTCTTGTTTCGTTAGGTCTGACACATCCAAAATATGGGCATCTAAAGCAGGTTTTAAAGGATCACTCAACCGGTTTTGATCCCGGGCATCCCGCTCCATAACACTCTTCAAAACGCTCTCATAGCAAACGTCTGGGTCTTTTTCTTGAAGCTCTTTAAACCGCCTTTTCGCCCTTTCTTCTGGTCTCACCACCAAATACAACTTAACAGGCGCTTCGGGAAACAAGGCCGTTCCAACATCTCGTCCATCAACCACCACTCCTGGATATTTCTTCAATTTTTTTGCAACAGACGCCCAACAAAACCGATGAAATCGTGTTCGAATAGCTGGATTCGCCGATAGCTTTGACGCCATTTGCGCAATAGTTTCTGTTTTAAGATCTGGGCTTTCTAAGTCTTCTTGTGTCACATGGCCTGCTTGTTCAATGCAAAGCGCAATATCTTTTTCGGTTAGCCCTTGTTTGATAACACGTAAAGCCAGCGCCCTAAAAAATGTGCCTGTATCCAAGCAATCAAACCCGTATTTTTCGGCAAGCAAGGCAGCAAGCGTCCCCTTTCCCGAGGCAGATGGACCATCAATTGCAACAATAAGAGAAGACATCAAACTCCTTCGGTTATGGTCGGAGTGGCGGGATTTGAACCCACGACCCCCACACCCCCAGCGTGCTGCGCTACCAGGCTGCGCTA
>CAYGMA010000176.1:0-1816 GCA_964351045.1 uncultured Holosporaceae bacterium
GTGATGAGTGGTTATTTTTGTCAAGACAGTTGTTTTCATAGTGAGCAAGAAGAAGGGCTTTTAGATAAAGACAAAGTATCGGCTGAAGTTATTCTTAAAAAAGAGTGACCTCTGTGTAAACCACTAGGGCGGTAGCCTATCTGTTTAAAAAATGCATTGTTGCGTTAATTTATTGTATAAGCTTTGCCAGTCTGAAAAAATACAAGGCGTTTGGCTTGCATCAAATTGAGTAAAGGAATGATAAGGTGTCTTTATTTGTGAGAAGTTTGCTCTTGCTCTACCCATCAGCTGGGTGGTGGATTGGGCAAATTTCTGTGGGCCACGGTTCAGATACATCGCGCAATTTTAGCTTTAATTTAGAGAATTGAATGATCAATTGTTCTTGGGCTGAGAAGTAGCACGTGATTTGAGTGCCGTCTGCTTTAAGGCACAAAAGGTTATGGTGAACTTCGCCCTCTGTATCAGGAAAGTTTTCTTTTTTCACAGCGGTGACATTTTCAAACAAAAGCATGGCAAAGACACGCTCGTTTTGCTCAAGCTGATCATCTTTGGCGGAGGCCTCCCAACGAAAACGGTTTACTAAAAAGGAAAATGTTTTTTCTTTTTCATCGTAATGAAGGCTTTTGCTGGGCACAAGACTATCTTGAAGGAGCGTTGAAATAACTTGCACATCTTCTTCATCTTCAGCGCGCAACTTAATGGGCACATAATCTGGATCAAAGAAATAATCTTGGTTATACCGCTTTTCCATACTTCCCCCTAGAAGAGTTTATTTACCTACACTAGCACGATTTTTCCCGTTGAAAAAGCTTCATTTTTTTTGGATGCGGCTGATGAAAATTCTTGACTTTTGAACAGGGATGAATTATAAATTAAGTAAGCTGTGACGCTTGTTTTCTCTTTGAGGTGAGCTTGGTTGGGGCTTGTTCTTTTTTGCTGTAGGAGTTGATTTTTTTCTGCAATTCTTCCTTTTTTGTTAGTTTTTTCTCTACAGTTTGTTTATGAACACTCCCGGGCTAACGTCCGCGGTATGCGTGATCGGATAAAGCTGAGTACAAGCTGTGCTTGCCCTTTTCGAGGGATAACTTCATCTCTGGGCTAGCGCTCAGGGTTTTGCGTTCACTTTATAAAAATGGGTCTGCTAAACTAACCCCGCAACAAAAGTTTTAATGATATATTTGTTAATACCTTTGGATTTGATGGAGTTGGTAAAATTAATGGTGAAAAAATTAGAGGGTCCTACACTATTTATCTAAAATAAAAACATGATATTAACTGTTGAGAATAAAAAAGAAAAAAGAGTCAAAAGCTTTTCTGAAATTGAAAAAGAAGTTAACAAATTAAAACCGTATGGAAAAACCTCATTTGCAATTTTGGAAAAAGAAAGTAGCTATATGCAAGTAGCAGGCGGTGGCTGCACCTGTTCTATTGAGTATTGTCCCTCAAAAAAGGAAGGAATTGTTTTTCGGGCCTATTTAAAAGAAAAAAAAGTTCCATTTGAAGGGGAGCAGGAGCTGTTTTTTGGTGGAGGGAAATTAATGCTTCAACCAGAAGAGTTTCTTTTTTCAAATGATGTGGTCAAAATTTTTAAGTCTTATTTTGATGGTGTTGATTTTTCAGATGAAATTAAATGGCGGAAAGTTTCTTTTAATGGTGGAATATGAAACCTCTTTTGCCAAAACACCATCAAGCAGGAGTGCATGGCAGTGGATCAGCTTTAAGAAAAATTGAAAAATTAGTCACAAATAATGTATGAATATTTGAAAAAATATATTCCAGGAGGTTCAAAGGTAAATGATAATTGGTTTACCCCTTT
>CAYGMA010000177.1:0-1781 GCA_964351045.1 uncultured Holosporaceae bacterium
AAAAATCTGGTTTATGAGCGCATCATCTTAATAGGGAGCTAAAGAAGAAAAAACAGTGTTTTTTTGTTTTCTTTGATGTTCCTCTTCAATTTGGGTTAGGTGCTCTTGCAGTTGGTCAAGAGACGTGAGAGAGAAAGGCGTTGCGTTTTCTTCTCTGTTTTCCTCGCTGCTTTCTGCTTCTTTATCTTGTTGCTGAGCGACTATTTTTTCTAGATTTTCTCTGGTTTTAGACGGGCTAAATGCTCGTTTTACTTCTTCGTCACTTTCAGCATCATCTGTGATCGCCCAGGTTGATGGCGGTGTTAACAAAAGTAAAAAGCCTAGCATCCACAGTTTTTTCATTTTAGCACCCTCTGTTCATTTAACTTCCTGAAATCATACACATTTTCACACAATCGATCAAAAAAAATTAACAACAAAAGGAGGACATTATGTCACACACCTATCACAGCAAGGCTGTGCACTCATTTCACATGAAAGCGCTGACGGAAGGCGGCGTTTTCTCTGGCTATGCCAGTGTGTTTAATGAGCCGGATCGAGATCAAGACGTGATCTTGCCGGGTGCTTTCCAACACTCTTTGCACCATCAAACAGTGCAAAAGAAACGCCCTAAGCTGCTTTGGCAACATGAGGTTAAAACACCCATTGGTCGCTGGGAAGAAATCCGAGAAGACGACACGGGGTTGTTTGTAAAAGGCCGCTTGTTCTTGGACGTAGCTAAGGGAAAAGAAGTCTACACACTTTTGAAAGAAGGTGAAGTGGATGGCTTATCCATTGGGTTTATGAGTAAAAAACAACAACCCAATGAAATGGGGGGGCACACCATTGAAGAAGTGGAATTGCTGGAAATTTCTTTGGTGACGTTTCCAGCACACCCCAAAGCGCAGGTGCGTGAGGTTAAGCACGCTGCAGTAACAGGTCATACTAATTTAACAAAAAAGGAGAAAAATATGACAGATAACCAAACGTTAGAACGCCCTCAGGTGGCGCTCACAACAAAGGAAAGCCACGTTGGATTTTCACATTTCTTACGAAGTGGGCATGTGACAAAAGGCTTAACGACGACAGAAGAAGGACGCGGCGGGCACTTGATTCCTGAGATCTTGCAAGACCGACTGATGCGCCAAGTTGAGGACATCTCTCCGTTTCGTAAATTAGCGCGAACACTTCAAATTTCATCGAGTTCTGTGGATGTGCTTTTAACCAGCTCTATTCCTGAAGCAGGATGGGTTGATGAAGCAGACGATCGTGCTGAAACAGATGCCGGTGAAATTAAAAAGTTGCGCATTGCTGTTCATGAGCTTTATGCAAGACCAAGAGCGACTCAAAAGTTGCTGGATGATGCGAAGGTGGATGTGGAGCGCTGGCTTTTGAAAGGTGTTGCTGAAAAAATTGCCCGCATGGAAATGAATGCATTTATCAACGGAGATGGAGATCAAAAACCCTCCGGTATCTTGACGCATGAAAGATGTGATTTTGGGGCTGCTGAAGCGGACAAGATTGAAACACTGAAAACAGGTGTGGTAGGCGCTTTTCCTGAAGAGGCACCGGCAGATGTGTTGATTGACCTGATGCAAAGCTTGAAGACAGTTTATCTTTCTGGCGCGTGTTGGTTGATGTCGCGGTCTGCTTTGGCTGCTGTGAGAAAGTTGAAAGACCCATCAACGGGGCATTACCTGTGGCAGCCAGGTTTAGATGGTCAGCCTTCTAACCTGCTAGTACATCCGGTTGTTTTGTGTGATGATATGCCGACTTTTCAGTCTGGAACTGCCAGCACAGCC
>CAYGMA010000178.1:0-1773 GCA_964351045.1 uncultured Holosporaceae bacterium
CTTAAAAAAAATGGAAACTCTGGCACGATGCTATAGGAACTACACCGATGGTGTCACTCGGATGTCAGACGAGCATGCTGGAATCTTGTGCTCTGGAGTAAAAAAACCACAAAGGCTTGCTGAATTTTCCCCGTAAAGATGCTATAGACAATGGCCACAACAGAGCCCACCAACAGGCCTGTTTTACCAATTTGTTGGACAAACAGCTTATTGACCTGAGCAAGCTGCCCTTCTAAAGCGGTTTTGACTGCAAAAACGTCTGGGGCAAAGAAAACGATCGTGAGCACTAGAATTAAATAAACGGCGTGTTTCGGTGTGATGTTTAACATGATATCCTCCAATGGTTGTTGTTTTAAATGGTTGCGTTAAACGGTTATTTTCAAAAACTAAAAAATAGGAAGTTCCTACATCACACCCTCCCCTATCAAAAAGTAAATTTTAAGACGCTCATGGGTAACCATCTGATCTTTAGACAGCGCCACATGAGACAAGCCCTTAAAACGATTGGGTTTAAGAAAAATTGTTTCCTTTGTGATGTTTTGAATGACTCCTTCATAGATCAAGGTATTGCTTCTCTTGAAGCACCCAGTTACTTTTAAAGTAACGCCCTCAAAGTCCATTTGAAGCGCCTCTTCCTTATAAGGTTCTTCTGTAAAACCATCAGGGATATCCCCTCCAAGAAAAGATTGGAGGATTTTTGGTAGGCGCTCTTCTTGGGGGGATTTTTTAAGAAGAGGTTTTTTAGAAAGTGTGATTGGCTGCGCCTTCACTTGACTGCTATACGTAAACGTAAAATCTTGCAGAACCCCGGATAAACTCAATAACGTCACATGAAACGTTCCCTCTCCCGGAGAGATAAATAAGTTCCCAGATTTATGGAGGCTTAAGTTTTCTTGGTACTCTCCAGGATACACAAAAAGATCGACAATCTTATCCCCGTCAAAAGATAGTCTAGTAAGCCCTTTACTTGAAACGTTCACCCTCAAAGAGTGTTTATCATCAAAATGAAGCGCGCTCAGTGTGTTTAAACTCACACAGACTCCAATCAAAATACTGAGGAATTTTAAGCTCATTCTCTAATCTCCTTTTGCATCAGTAGTGTCTTCTTGTAAATCTCGAATGAGAACCAACTGTTTACCTGCAACAACATATTTGAGAACAAACGTAGTGATCTTATTGACAGGCGCTTTACTTCCCCCATACCAGTACTTTAAATCTCCAGTGACCCGAATGATCTTTTGACGCTGATCTACCTCATAGTTCTTCGGATAAAACGCCATGTTGACGCTGTTTTCTAAAACATACTTTTGATGTTTCTTTAGGTATTTTTCCGCCTCAGAGCCTGTTCTGATGAATTCTCTAAACAGCTGAACCTGCCTTTGAACAGTGACAGGGTTGACGGTGAGCAAATGAATCAAAGCTCCATGCGCTAAATCTTTAAAGTATTGATCCGTATACCCATCAGAGCTAATGATGACACGATGATTCACATCATACTGAGGAATTAACACCCATTTCTCTTCCTTTTGAAAAAGCAAGAATAGAGTAAGGAGATTTAAAAGGACAAGCCCCAGAAGAGCATAATGCGCCAGTTGTTTTTCTAGAAGAAGTCGCTTAAAAGAAGATTGACGATTCTTAAAGTTCATGGCGCATACTCCCGAATTTTCCAAGAGGGATACGTCTCAGAGGGTTTAGGCCATAATCCATGCATATATAAATAGCTTTTGACAGAAAATCCTTCTGAGAGTTTTTTGATCTTCTTAACGAAAGCAA
>CAYGMA010000179.1:0-416 GCA_964351045.1 uncultured Holosporaceae bacterium
CATTATCATGACAGATGCGGATGTGGATGGGGCGCATATTGCCTCGCTTTTGATGACATTTTTTTATGAAAAAATGCCTCAAATTGTTGAGCAGGGGCATTTATATTTAGCGCGGCCTCCTCTTTATCGCGTGTCTTCTGGAACACTTTCGGCGTATGCCATGGATGAAGAGGAACGGGAGAAACTTCTTCAAACAACTTTTAAAAACAAAAAGACAGATATTACACGCTTTAAAGGTCTTGGAGAGATGGATGATGATCAGTTGAAAGATACTATGAATCCTGATACGCGTATTTTGTTGCATGTGACCCTTGAAGAAGAGTCTGATCTTGAGTATGGAAAAATTTCCTTGAAAGAGTTTGTGAATAATTTGATGGGGAAACACGCAGAAAAACGGTTTGAGTTCATTGAGGAAA
>CAYGMA010000179.1:426-1766 GCA_964351045.1 uncultured Holosporaceae bacterium
TGGAAGAGTTAGATATTTAAAAATGAATGTTGTGACCGGCATTGTTGTTTACTTTATGCTCTGGTGGATTATTCTCTTATTGATGTTGCCTATTGGGTTTGTTCCTCAAGAAAAGGTTCAAACAGGGAATGCTAAAAGTGCTCCAGAGCATTTTAACTTAAAGAAAAAGTTGCTTCTTACAACAGGGGTAACGATGGTTCTTTTTTTAATTCTCTATGGGTTGATTGAAGCAAACGTCTTTTCGTTTAGAGAATTAGTGGCGCGTAATCCAAAATGGTGAGGTGAATAATTTCTTTTTAAGTTGACTCTTTACATTTTTATTCCTAAATAAGAAAAAAATAATAAATGTGGATGTCAATGAATAAGGTTTTCTTTTTATTTTATTTTGTTTTAGCTTTTTCTTGTTTGCCTGTGCTAGGTATGGATGGGGAGGAGCCGGAGCAAAAAAGGCCTCATCTTTCTTCATGCCTTGGTGCTGATCCTATTGTTATTGATTCAGAAGATGAAGATGATGCGTCAGCACCAGAAAATTTTGCAATTGATGTGCGAAAACTTCTTGAGGGCGCATCTGTTGAGAGAAATGAAAACGGAGAGTTGTTTTTCCCAGATTTAGCACAAGTTTTAACTCCTTTATTATCACATACAGAGGAGAGGACACAGTTAAGAGGCTCCGAGGAGGTTGATAACTTGTTAACACGCATTGAGCCTATTACGCGCCATTTTCAGCTGGATGAAGACGACCCTGGAAATAATTACTTAAAATCAGTGTTGAATGTCTTTTTCAATTATTCGGGGGAAGTTCAGCAAGCTTTTTCTAAGTTTTTTGACTTGCCAGTAGGGAGTTTTGAGGAGGGGGACTTTGCAATTTTTTCTGAGGGGCTAGATGTGTTTGGGAAAGAGAACCAGAATGTTTTTCTTTTTTTACCCTATGCTACAAAGGTTTTTCAATCGAAACGAGAACAAGAGCAGGATTTAAAACTTGTGAATGTGAGCTCCATTGATGTTCCCAAGTTTTTAATCAATTTTCTTAAGTGTATCCGATATTGTTATGTTGCTTCCGCTGGTGGAAAAGAGAGGGTGCAGGCCGCGATTAACAATCTTGATAGTCAAGGTTTATGCCTTCAAGAGAATATAGAAATTTTAGTGGGTAGCTTTGAGGTTCGGTTTGGTGACAATGAAGAGAGGGAGTTTGCTAATCAAGTTTTGATAGATGCTATTAGAGAAGCCATAGAATCTTCTATAGGTGATAAAATAAACAGCTGGCACGAGAATGCTAATGATGGACGTTTGCAGCGTTTTTTAGGGGGAGAATTGGATGTAAACAATGATGGTTCTTCATC
>CAYGMA010000180.1:0-1708 GCA_964351045.1 uncultured Holosporaceae bacterium
CAAGCCCTTTTTGACCGGGGTAATTTTCTGCTTGATATAAATTTTCCCTTAAATTTTTTAGCTGTATTTGAAGATCAGAAACATCCTTGGCAGATTTTTCCGCAGACAGCATTATGGGAAAAAGAAGGAACAGAATAATAACGTATGAGCCCATGATCCCTATTTAAGTTAAATCTCTTTATAGTTATTTCTTATAGGTATCATCTTTTTCTTTTTTTTGCGAGAAGTGATTTAGAGTAAAGAAAAGATCACTCAAAATAGAGAGGTTTTATTTTTTACTACTATGCTTAGTTTTACAACAAACAGGCACAGGGAATGTGTTTGACAGATTGTTTTAAGAATGTGTAATACTATGACGATGTCAAAAACAGAGGGTTATGACACAGACGAATTCAAATGCCTTATCGCCTTATTCCAGCGGAAGTTTTAAAGAGCTTTTAGTCATTTGTCTTCCTTTAATGATGGTTGCATTTTCAACACAGTTCATGCTGTTTTGTGACCGGATGATTCTTACAAGCTACTCGACTTTAGCCATGAGCAGTGCGTGCAACGCAGGGACTCTTTTCTCTGCCTTTCAAATGGTATTGTTATCCATTGCAGGGATTTCCGAAGTTTTTGTTGGCCAATTTAATGGGTTGAAAAAATTCAAATTAATTGGGATTCCAGTTTGGCAAATGATCTGGTTTTCCTTGGGGATATGTGTTTTTTTGATTCCCATAGGGCTTTCTACGCACCACTTTTTTATTGCTCCTGCGTTTCAGTTTGAAGGCAGTGTTTACTTTTCTTACCTCTTATATTTTTTACCTTTACAAGGTGTGGGCGCTGCACTTTCTGCCTTTTTTATTGGCCGTGGCCATGTTGCTCTTATCACGCTTGTGACAGTGATGGGAGATTTATTGAATATCGTTCTGGATATTATTTTAATCTTTGGCATTGAGGGGTATGTTCCCAGCATGGGCGTGCAGGGAAGTGCTATTGCAACAAATCTTGCACAAGGGTTTATTGTTGTGGTTCTTTTTTTCTTTTTCTTCAGCCATAAAAATCAAAAAGAATACGGAACGAAAAAGCTAAGCTACAATAAAACCTACATGATGGGCTGCCTTAGATTAGGGTTCCCTAGTGCCGTGGCGCATTTCATTGAATATCTTGCTTGGACGATCTTGTTTATTATTGTGTCTTGGGAGAGTGATAACCATGCGATGATTTTAGCGATTGGTCAGAGCATCTTTTTAATTTTTCAGTTCATGTCAGAAGGGCTTTCTAAGGGAATGACGGCTGTTGTGTCCAATTTAATTGGGCGTGGAAAGAAAAGCAAAACAAACCGATCTCTTTTGTCTGCATTTTATATTCACCTTTTCATTATGTTTCTTGTGGCTATTCCTGCTTTTTTATACCCGGCAGAAGTGTCTAAGCTTTTTATTAAAAATGTGCAGTATGACCAATTTGTATTGATGAAAGAAACCATCCAATCCAGTTTGGTGTGGATCTGGATTTATTTGTTTTTAGACGGCTTTGTGTGGGTGTTGATGGGTGTTTTAACAGCAGGGGGAGACACGGTTTTTATTTTGATTGCATCAGCCTTATCTGTTTGGCTTGTTGTTATTCTGCCTGCGTTTTTAATTGTAAAATACACAGATTGCTCTTTGTCTATCAGCTGGAAGATCACAGCATTCTTTGGGCTTGTGAATCTTGTTGTCTATGGATGGCG
>CAYGMA010000181.1:0-1662 GCA_964351045.1 uncultured Holosporaceae bacterium
GCACACGGACTTTCAGTATACACTCTTTCACGCGTCGCCTCCGATAAAGAAGCTGCGCGCTTAGCACAAAAAGAAAATAAAGCAGACTTATTCATGGGCATTAATTTTGATTCAGAAATTCCAGAAGTTGCCAATATTCTCATTGATCTCACCAAACGAGAAACAATGAATCTTTCTATTTCTTTTGCACAACTAATCAAAAATTCATGCCCAAAAAACTTTGTCCTCCCAAGCAACAGCCATCGCTTTGCAAATTTCGCTGTTCTTCGTACACCAGATATCCCAGCTGTGTTGGTAGAGCTAGGCTTTTTATCAAACCCTCAAGATGAAAAGCTTTTAAATTCAGCTGCCCATCTTAAAGTTTTATCAAATCATATTATCCACGCCGTCGATGCCTTCTTTTGGAAAAAAGCAGAACGATGAAAAAACTGTTTCTTAATATCTTTTACCTGGCATCTATTTTAACACTTCTTGCTATTTTTTTCATTACAGGCATTTTTTATTTTTTTGGAAAAGATCTTCCCGATTACTCTCAACTAAAAAAATATGATCCCCCTGTTTTAACCAGGCTTTATGCCGGAGATGGGGAACTGTTTGCTGAATATGCGAAAGAAAAACGCATTTTTGTCCCCATCGAGTTTATTCCAAAACATATCATTCAAACTTTCTTAGTCGTAGAAGATGAGCATTTTTATAATCACTTTGGCATTAGCATTCCCAGCATCATAAGAGCCTTCATCTATAATATTAAAAATAAAATAACTGGATCCTCTAGCGTAATGGGTGGCTCTACCATCACACAACAAGTAGCAAAAAATTTCTTACTCACCACAGACAAAACCTATCAACGAAAAATAAAAGAAGCCATTTTAGCTGTGCGCATCGAGCGGGTTTTAAGCAAGAGTAAAATCTTAGAGCTGTATCTAAATGAAATTTATTTTGGCGCCCGAAGTTATGGTATAGCAGCCGCTGCCCTAAACTATTTTAACAAGCCACTCAACAAGCTCACGGTTGCAGAAGCCGCCTTCCTAGCGGCACTTCCAAAAGCACCAAACAACTACAATCCAAAGCGCCATAAAAAGGCAGCATTGGCACGACGGAACTGGGTTATTTCTCGTATGCTTGAAGAAGATCTTATTACAGAAGAGCAAGCCGCAGAGGCAAAAGAGCAAGACATCGTATTGTCACAACATGTTAATAAAACCATCATCAATGCTCCCTTTTTTGCAGAAGAAGTACGTCGAACCATTGCAGAAAAGCACGGACTCAAAACTCTTTATGAAGAAGGGCTTGTAGTGCACACGACGTTAAACTCTTTTTATCAACGCCTTGCCGATGACTCTTTACGAAACGGTATCATTACTTTTGACCAAAGAAAGGGATGGCGAGGCCCTCTAAAAAACATACCCCTCACCCAGTGGCAAGAACATTTAGCGTCTAGTCAAAAACCCAGTGGAGCAAAAGGATGGCATCTGGCTGTTGTTTTAAACTGTCAAGAAGACCATGCCGAAATCGCTCTAAAAAATGGAACCACAGGGCAAATCCCCTTGAAGAATCTTAAATGGGCCCGCAAATACCTGCCACTCAAAAGCGGAGGGTCAGCTCTTGGCCCTGAAATAAAAACCCCTAAAGATGTTTTGGCTCCAGGAGATGTGATTCTCG
>CAYGMA010000182.1:0-1652 GCA_964351045.1 uncultured Holosporaceae bacterium
CAAAAGGGAAGAAAACTCAAGCGTTCCAAAATCATGGCGCAGGCCTTCCCATCCTAAAGTGAAGAACGAGTAATGGGCGGACGTAACCCAGCCAGGCTGTGTGAGCCCTGCTTGGTAAAAACAAGGAAGATACTTAAGAAGTTCTTGAAGTGTTAAGGAAAAACCCACGATCAGCGTTAATTTCAATATGAAAGCGCTGCTGCGTCTGAAGGCCCGCCAAAATGATTGTGGGGCATACTGTTCTGGAAGCGTTTGCCTAACGAGTCTCTGACCCATATAGGCCACTGAGAGGAAGAGAAAAGCTAAAGCTATGAAAAGCATGCCGGTATAATTGGTATCATAAATGGTTTTGCGGAAAAACAGTAAGTGACTGAGAAACACTGGAACTGTGACGCAGGTTATCAAAAAAGCATTTTGCTTGAGTATTAAGAACGCTGATTTTAGAATAGAGAAAGTTGTTGTTTTTGTTTTCATTTTATACACTCCTACATGTATTGTTTGTTTAGGAATAGATAGTTTGTTTTTATTTAAAGTCAAGAGATGCGAGTAAAGTTTTTTTTAAAACTTGGAAAGAGGGCCTGCGTTTGGAATTTTCTTGAAGAATTGACTGATATTACCTATAACTTGACAGAATAGAATTAGGAATTGCTTATTATGTCTCTTCATCCGTACCGAACTCATACGTGTGGTCAACTGACAGCTGCTCATGAAAATGAGGTTGTGCGTTTGTCAGGGTGGGTTCACCGTAAACGGGATCATGGCCATCTCTTGTTTATTGATTTAAGAGATCACTACGGCATCACACAATGTGTCATTGATTCGTCTAATCCGCTTTTTGTTCAGGCAGAATCGTGCAAGCTTGAGAGCGTGGTGACAGTTTCTGGTAAGGTTGTGACGCGCTCTGCTGAGACGGTTAATAAAGACATTAAAACCGGTGGAATTGAGGTTAAAATCACAGGCATTCATACAGAATCTCCGTGTGAAACATTGCCTATCCAAGTGAATAGTGATGCGCCGTTTCCAGAAGAATTACGCTTGAAGTATCGTTTCTTTGATTTGCGCCGGGAAAAAATTCATCAAAATATTGTGCTGCGAGGCCAGGTTATTTCACGCATTCGGGACTTGATGATAGCCCAGGATTTTTTAGAAATCCAAACACCTATTTTGACAGCAAGCTCTCCTGAAGGCGCGCGGGATTTTTTGGTGCCGAGTCGTTTGCACCCAGGTAAGTTTTATGCCTTGCCCCAGGCGCCCCAACAGTTCAAGCAGTTGCTTATGGTCTCGGGGTTTGACCGGTATTTCCAAATTGCGCCGTGCTTCCGTGATGAAGATGCACGGGCGGATCGCTCTCCAGGTGAATTTTATCAACTTGATTTCGAAATGGCTTTTGCAACGCAGGATGATGTGTTTAATGCATTGGAACCTGTGCTCTATAAAATCTTTACGGAATTTAGTTCAAAGAAAATTTCGCCTTACCCATTCAGACGGATTGCGTACGAAGAGGCCATGCTAAAATATGGATCTGATAAACCAGATTTGAGAAACCCGATTGAGATTGCAGATGTGACAGATGTTTTTCGGGATTCTGGATTTAGTGTTTTTGCAGGGCTGATTAATAAAGGGTCTGTGGTGCGGGCTATTCCAGCGCCAGG
>CAYGMA010000183.1:0-1651 GCA_964351045.1 uncultured Holosporaceae bacterium
CGTCTGAAGAAGGTCGCAAAGTATACTGGGTTAAAAAAATAACCCCTGCTGAACCACAACCTTTCAAGCATGTAAAAAAACAAATCATTTCCTTATTAAAGGCTGAACAACAAAGCAAACACCAAAAAGAGCTTATCCAAAAAATTGATGATGATATTGGGGGCGGTGAATCATTTGAAGTCATTGAAAAGAATTACCCTGAAGTATCTGTAAAAATGTACAAAGACCTCACAAAAGAAGCGGCTCTGAAAAAATTGGGTCAAGAAAGAATGGATCAAGCGTTCTCTCAAAAAGAAGGAGAAGAAGGCCAAATCCATATGGATAAAAAATGCCCTACAGATAACAAAAGTGTCCCCGAGCGTTTTACCCGATTTTAAAAATCTAAAACCAACACTTCAAAAAGCCTATATTAAAGAACAGCGCATCAAAGAAGCCCAAGCCAAAGCAAAAGAACTTGTTCTTGAAATCAACAAGACAGGTAAACTCAAAGGCTTAAAGTTTCCTGTAGAAGTCATCAAAGATCACTCTCTATCTCAACTAAATAAAAAACTAAACTTAGAGCAAAAAGATCTTTTAGCACTGGCTGAACTTAAGAAAAACCATGCCCTAGCTTTAGAAACAGGAGACGGAGCTAAAATTATTGTTTTGACTGGTGTGCAGGCCCCTAAAATAGATGAAAAAACGAAAAAAGTATTCCAACGTCTTTTTGAAAATTTATCTGTCTACAGTTACCAACAAGCATATTTCAAAAGCCTCGCTGAAAAATATACCGTTAAAATTAACGACGCTGTTTTAGAAGATCTCGTTACAAAACTGCAAGACCAGTTTAGTTAAGCGTTATTCTTCGAGAAAAAGAAGAAGCAAAAAGGCACCTGCTATAAAGCCCCCGTCTAAACAGCGTGGAAGGCGCTGCAAGCAGGACAAAAACAGGGACGCATATGCTTAAAGAACGAAAATTTTACATCACCCTTATTCTAGCGTGTTTAAATACATACTTTATGTTAATCCTTGAAAAATCTATTGCAACCAGCATTCAGGCTAGCATTGTTCAAATTTATGATGATGCAACACCCTGGGTCAACCTAAATGCTCTTTCCATTTTGTTTTGTGTTTTTATCAATGCTACCATTCCTATCTTGGTTGCAACGTTCAAACCTCAACGTTTATTAACTGCTCTTTTGTTTCTAACAGCCCTTCTCATTTTTTATAAAATCCTTTACACAGACCTATTTTCTTCTTTTGCTACATTCTTTTGCCTCTACATCTTAGGCTCAACAGGCCAAACACTTAGCCAAATTCTTATTAATTCAGTTTTAAACGATGGCTATCGATCAACATTTCAAGGCTTCTATAACTCTTTTTACAATCTTTCTCTTGCAATAGGGCCTTTCTTAAGCGCTGTTTTAACCCCCTCATACTCATTGGAACTTAATTTATTTTTTCTTGCCGGGCTTCTTGGAATTGCCTTCTTATGGCAAAAAGATAAAAACGAAATCGACTTAAAACCAAAAAAAATTGAAGGAAAGCTTTCCTTCAAAAGAAAACTTATGTCTAGTGTTGATGTTTTTATGCAAGATCGCTTTTTCTTTCTCCTATCTCTCACCACCTGTCTAAATATGTCTATGGTGGTTCACCTACTTGTTTTTTGGGG
>CAYGMA010000184.1:0-1592 GCA_964351045.1 uncultured Holosporaceae bacterium
TGGCCCTGGGTCACAAGGGCGTAGAGAAAAAAATAGCTCCAGGGCGTAGAGGAGGGGCGCCGGGGATATAGAGAGAGGGAGCGTCGGGGCATAGAGAAAAAAGAGTGCTGGGAAGGCAGAGAGGGGCATGTTTCAATAAGACTGCTTTATGTGAAGTTAGCTGCAGGATCGCTTTGCGGGTTCTTCTAACAACTTCTTGCTTTTTTCCTTGTGAAACCCGGCTTTTTACCTTTTAATGAATGAAAGACAGAAAGGCTTTATGATGACTTCTATGAAATATTTTTTACTCTTGTGTGGTTCCCTCTTCGTATTGGAAAGTGCGGTGGCAGACCTGAAACCAAGAAAAGGGTTTGCGCATGCTGCAACGCAAATTTCTAAACGCAAAAGAACGCAACTCTCGCCAAAAAAATGCCAAACAGACCTTACGGCTGTAATCAATGCCTTGCACGATACCGTGTTGCATGAAAAGCATAAGGCAGGCTATAAAAAATGTTTTGAGGCGTTTATCAAAACAGTTGAGGGTAAAACAGATTATGCGATGAAAGAAAAATTAGAGGATCTTGAAGCAACCTTGCCTGGAATTCGAGCTGTTTTACTTAGTATGGTAAAAGGGTTTGTTTTAGGGAAAACATTTGAGGACTGGGCTGCATATCCTTATAAACCAATGTATCAGAACACCTTTGAAGAGCCGATGGCTTATTGTGTGAAGCTCTCTGCTTATCAAGGGTATATTCTGGGCATGATGAAGCGTTCTAAGTTTTTAAATAATTCTACAGGGTATAAGTTGCTTTCAGTGGGAGAACGCCCTCAATTTATTGATACATGGATTAAGAGTCAGCCTGAGGGAGATTATAAAACGACTAAGGGGCAGATGTGCTCTTAAGCGTGAAAAGAAATTTCTCATAAAAAAAGCCCCAGCGTTATTCCGGGGCTTTTTTGTGTTTTAGAGGTTCTTGTTTATTTGCTTTTTAGCCTTCGATATAAGGCGATTTGAACCAAAATCATGAGACTGAAAGAAAAGGTTTCAAATAACGCTTCTAGCATGGATAAGAAGAACTGCTTTTCATGGGACGCGTTTTTCTTTTTCAAGTCATGCACTTTTTCTGAAGGAGAAGCGTTACTCAAGTGGATCGTTGTTTTTTTATCCGCGACCGCGTCTTGTGTGCCTTGGATCCCTTCTTTTTCTGTCCACTGCTCTACAAGAGTTTTCCCGTCTTGCGTGGTATAGCGGTGTTCATAGTGAAAAGAGCTTTCTTCCCCTTTTCCTTTATGCGTCCATGCTTCCACGAGAACGCTTCCATCTTTAAATGTATGGCGGATTTCATTTTGAGTGTTGGACTCTAGGGGGGTGGTGATTTCTTCTTCTGGCATATCTAAGATACTTTGATACAGAGGATGCAACGCTAACCCCAGAGCTATGATCAGAAGGGCAACAGATAGTGTTGATTTAAAAATCAGTCCCACATGATTTTTAGTCATGCGATACCCTTCCACGAAGGTGGACGGATTTTTTGTGAAACAGCCAATCCATGCCATGTTGACCCGAACGTAAACAAATGCCATTAAGAGGGAAATAAGATTTTGAGCAACCA
>CAYGMA010000185.1:0-1568 GCA_964351045.1 uncultured Holosporaceae bacterium
CAAACATATTTCATATAATAGCTAATAAAGGAATGATAGAAGTCCTGCAAATACTGGTCTCAGAAAAAAGTGCTCCAGTAAAAGAAGCGGTAAAAAAATTGATCTCCCAACCAGACCATGATGGAATTCACCCTCTGGCCCACGCTCTTCTTGCCAACACCGCCTGTTATTATCTAGATGCTGAACCATATGACACAGAGCTGGATTTTCTGTTTTTTCCTAAAAAAAGAAAAAAGAGCTCAGTCTTTATTAACATAGAAAGCCCTTATGCTGGTGGAGAATCTCTCACTCAAAAGCGTCTTTCAAGATATTTTGCCTGTGCTCAAATTCTATTTAATAAAATGGATGTAGAAGACTTTTCAAAAGGAAATCTCTATCAATACGTTCCTGCTTTCTATTTATACATGAAGCAGTTAAGTGGCCCTAAAAAATTAGAAATGTATGAGCCAGCTCATATGCTTAAAGAAATTTGCCCCCATTTACCCAAGGATACAAAACACTGGACTCTAGCACGCCTCTTAAGCTATCGCGTATTATTTCAAGAAAATTCAGAAACAAAAGAACTGGTTGATGGGCTTGACGGATTCATCAGTAGCATTCTGTCACTTGATGACGTAGAAGCAGATTATATGCTCCCAATTCCAACTGGAAATCAAGCTATACGCATCTTAACCCCTTTAACACCTTTAAATTTGTACCTAAGCTCCCTCTTTGAGTATTATTACTATGAAAAAGAAGGTGGGCCTTTTTATCCTGATTTTACAAAAGACGTAAACATCACTGAGGCTAAAATAAAATCACAAAACCTAAGCTTATTTTTTTCTCTTCTAGAAAAAACAAAAAAGATAACAGCTTTTACTCTTTTCCAATGCTCACTTAATTTTAGCGCCTCACAACAAGGTTTATTTGCTTTAAAAGCTGTATTAGAAAAAGATTCTTCTAACATGCAATCTCCTGTCCTAAAAAAGGGTTTTTTTCCAGAGGAACACACAGATGCTTTCAAAAGCCTGCTGCTCGCTATAAGAAAAAATGGCAGAGGGGCTATCGGATCTTTATTCGCAACATATGATGACACGCGTAATTCAGAAGATACTTCTTATGAAGATTTATCTCTTATTATGAAAAACAATCGAACTTCTCTTTATCAAGTCTTTTTAAATTTCAAAAAGGTTGCGTATCGCACAAACGAAGAAGCAGGCCTGTTTGATGAATTTAAAAAAATATTTAAGACTTTTCTAGATATTTCTCCTGATTTATCTCAACCTCTCAGTCCATCCAGTAAAAAAACATACATAGATGTTTTCACAGCTGCACAGCAAGAATTTGAAAAAGATGCAAAAAAAATAGAGCAGGAAGAAAGCTCTATAAAAGAATCAGATTCTGGCTCAACAGAAGAAAGACGAGCCCGTCAAAAGAAAAAACAAAAGCTACAAGAAGCTTCTGATTTTCTAAAAAATATTTTAAGCCAATAAGCGCGAGAATCTTTTTCTTAAGAAACAGCCTCTCGGGAGGAGGCTCGTTTATACGCCAGAAAGTAAAGCACTGTCCCAAGTGTTACCAATCCAAAC
>CAYGMA010000186.1:0-1534 GCA_964351045.1 uncultured Holosporaceae bacterium
CAAAGCTTTGAATAAATCCGCCGCGCGATTTGACATGAAAAAACTTCTCTTTGTAAACGCTCACTACATGAGACAAAAACAACCGGAAGTTTTACTAAAAGAAACAACACCGTTTTTAGAGAAAAGCTTAAATCATCCTCTTAACCAAATAGAAGAAGAGCGCCTGTTAAAAGGCCTCACCTCTTTAGCACAACGCTGCGAAACCCTAGTTGAATTAGCCCATGCCGCTCTGATTTATTGCGATATTGACTTAACGCCTAATTCGGAAGCAGCAGCCCTTTTAACAGCAGAGGCAAAAGCTCTTTTGGCAGGTTTCTTAAAAACCCTGGAAAACGTTTCCAACTGGAGCAAAGACTCTTTAGATGCAGCTATAAAAGCTTTTGTCTCAGAAAAAGAAATTAAAATGCCTCAACTTGGAAAGCCTTTAAGAGTTGCTCTTACAGGGCGTACAAATGCTCCAGGCCTGGGTGACATTTTATCTGTTTTAGGCCAAGAAGAAGCAACGAAACGCCTTCAAAACGCGCTTTAAGAACCGTCTTCTTTTATTGACTTTCCTAAGGCGCACGCATAATCTAGCGAAAAAATAGCTAGAAACTATGCTCACTCAAGATATTCGTACTGCTTTCACAACGTTCTTCAAAAACAAGAATCATACCCTTGTTCCTTCAGATGGCCTCATCCCAAGCCATGACCCTACATTATTGTTCACCAACGCTGGGATGGTTCCGTTTAAAAACACGTTTACGGGAGAAGAAAAACGCTCCTACACAAAAGCCGCTTCCGTGCAAAAATGTGTCCGCGCAGGCGGAAAGCATAACGACTTAGACAACGTAGGCTATACAGCACGTCACCACACCTTTTTTGAAATGATGGGGAACTTTTCTTTTGGCGACTATTTTAAAGAAGAAGCAATCTTTTATGCCTGGACGTTTTTAACTAAGGAGCTCGGATTAAATCCAGAAAAACTCTACATCACTCACTATGCAGAAGACACAGAAGCCAAAAACCTTTGGAAAAAAATATCCAACTTCTCTGATTCTAAAATCATCCCTATTAGCACCCAGGATAACTTCTGGTCCATGGGGCCAACAGGCCCGTGCGGCCCGTGTTCTGAAATTTTCTATGACCATGGCCCGTCTGTTCAAGGCGGTCTTCCCGGAACACCCGAGGAAGATGGAGATCGGTATGTAGAAATCTGGAATCTCGTATTTATGCAATACGATCAAATTAATGACCATGAAAGAAAGAACCTACCAAAACCCTGTATTGACACAGGCATGGGTCTTGAGCGCATTGCAGCCGTCTTACAAGGCACATACGATAACTTTGAAACAGATATTTTTAAGAGTTTAATTGAGGTTTCTTCTGAACTCACACAAACAAGCCCAAAAGGCACTCATGCTCTTTCTCATCGAGTGATTTCAGACCATTTACGATCTGCTGCTTTCATGATTGCGGAAGGCATTCTCCCCAGCAATGAAGGCCGCGGATATGTATTACGCCGCATCCTGCGCCGCGCGCTTCGGTATGTGAA